>NYTO01000099.1 GCA_002683535.1 SAR116 cluster bacterium | reverse complement strand
ATGGTGGTGACGGTCAGCCATCGCGGTTATATCAAGCGCGTACCGCTGTCCGTCTATCGTGCCCAGCGTCGTGGTGGCAAGGGCCGGGCCGGCATGAAAACCCGTGATGAGGATTTCGTCTCGCAGCTGTTTGTTGCAAACACGCATACGCCGATTCTGTTCTTCACCTCGCGTGGTATGGTCTATCAGCTGAAATGCTATCGCCTGCCCGAGGCGGCACCGCAATCGCTTGGCAAGGCGATGGTGAATATCCTGCCGATTGAACTGGATGAGACAATCAATACGGTCATGCCGATGCCGGATGACCAATCCAGCTGGGATTCGCTGCATGTCATGTTCGCCACCGCATCGGGCAATATCCGGCGCAACCGGTTGAGCGACTTCACCAATATCATGCGCAACGGCAAAATTGCAATGAAGCTCGATGATGGGGATGAATTGGTCGGTGTGCGGCCATGCAGCGAAGATGACGACGTGCTTCTGGCAACCCGTGACGGCAAGGCCATCAGATTTGCTGTTGATGCTGTTCGCGTGTTCCGCGGGCGGGCCAGCACCGGTGTTCGCGGTGTCAGGCTGCTGGGCCAGGACTCGGTTGTATCGATGTCGATCATAACCGGTAATGCGACCGAGTTCGTTCTGTCGGTAACCGAAAACGGCTATGGGAAACGCACGCCGGTATCGGATTACCGGCGTACCGGCCGCGGCGGGCAGGGCGTCGCCAATATCGAAACAAGCGCGCGCAATGGCCGTGTTATGGCAAGCTTTACCGTGGTCGAGGAAGACCAGCTGATGCTGGTTACCAATTATGGACAGGTGATCCGCATCCGTGTGCATGGCGGCGAGGGGGATTCAATCCGCATCGCCAGCCGCAAGACGCAAGGTGTGCGCCTGTTCGATGTGTCCGGGGATGAGGATGAGCGCGTGGTTTCGGCCGGATTGATCCGTGATGCCGATGATGATGATGCGGCTGACGGCGACATCGATACAGAAGGCAATGCCGGGGCAGAAAGTTCAGCGCCAGAAGAGTCTGGTTCAGAAGCGTCCGGTCCGGACGACACTGGTTCGGAATCTACTGGTTCGGAAGCTACTGGTTCAGAAGATACTGGTTCAGATGCTGCTGCTGACACGCCCGGAGAGGGCGCATGACGCATCGCATTGCCATCTACCCGGGGACGTTTGATCCGCTGACCTATGGTCATCTGGACATCATCGAACGCGCTTCCGGTCTGTGTGATGAGTTGATCGTCGCAGTTGCATCGAACGCCGGCAAGGGGCCGTTACTGTCAGTCGAGGAGCGCACCGAACTTGTTGCTGATGAGGCGCGCCGCCTGAATGAAGATGGCACCATTGCCGCGCCGGTGAAGGTGATGCCCTTTGCCAGCCTGCTGACGGATTTTGCGCGTGAACAGAATGCGTCGATCATCGTGCGCGGCTTGCGCGCTGTGTCTGACTTTGAAATTGAATTTCAAATGGCAAGCATAAACAAACGCTTGCACGGTGATCTTGAGACGGTATTTCTGATGGCAGCTGAGCATCAGCACTTTGTTGCCTCGCGCTTTGTCAAGGAAGTGCATAAATATGGCGGCGATATTTCCAGCTTTGTGCCGGCCAGCGTCGTTCGGAAAATGAACAGCCTCTGACGGGCCGAAACTGCGCGCATCAGCTACCTGTTCCGGCTGGTCAGCTTTCCAGATACATAATCCGCGCGCCCGAAAAGGTCAGCGTCTTTGGTGACAGTGTTTTTGTGAATCTGGATATATTGTCCACGATCAGCTGTTCGATCGTGGCTTGTGTGGCCTCGTCGGGAAATTCCCAAACCACTGTCGAGATATGCGGTGCCTGTGCGTTGCGAAAGGCCTGAAATTTCACACCGCTAGTGTCTTTAAGCAATTCGGGCCATTTTGTTTGCAGAATNGATTCGAATAGTTCACATTCCTCTGCGGANGGGAACGTCCGTATAAAGATCTTTGTAATCATTTCCACACCGGTCAATAAGCNAAAAATGTTGACACACAACGAGTTCAAGTTCGCACTATCGGTGATTTTTAGCAAGAAGGTTGCCAAGCGNTCGGCAATTGTGGCGCTTATNGTGGGCACCATTCTGGCNTTCATCAATCATGGCAATTTGATCTTTTCCGGCAGTCTGACGATGGAATGCTGGATCAAGATGATTGCCACCTGTTTTGTGCCGTTTTCGGTATCCTCAGTTTCGGCGGCCATGACCGCGCTCGAGGCGCAACGNGCGAGTGTCTGACCCGATTGACAGCAAGATCAGACGTTGTATCGGTTGCGCCCAGGATCAGGTGATCTGTAGCGGCGTTCATAACATGACGCTATTCCGTGCGTTTTGAACCGCCATATGGCCTTTATTTTGCCGCGGCAGGACTGCACACCGTCTGCAGCTGTCCGGGCTAGTTAATTACGTACCAGCCGACACTCAATGCTACCAGCACCAGCGCCGATTTCATGAGTGGTCGACGGTTGCGTCGGTTGCTCGTGGTCGTAAGTGCGTTGGTTAAATGCGTCTTGGTAAAATCAATGCTGCTCATCTACTTTCCTCAATATATAGATCATTGTATACGCTATCCTACCATATAAAGTAAATGGGTAGAATGTTTAGTGCTGGTGGAATGTTCCCGTCTGCAACGACGATAAAGACACTTGTCGCATCACAAACCGGCAGATTTAACTGATAGATCGTATAAGCGCTGGAAAATTTCTATCGGGAGTTGTTCATGATCCAAACCTTTGGGCAAGAGTGGCTATGTCGCAACAATGAAACCAAAGAACAGGTCCATGAACTGCCAGTCACCCGTCCTTCGAAAGTGTTCATCACTTGCCCTGAATTTTTATATCACCAGGCCAACTTTGGGTGTCGAATTACGACACGCCAACCACACGCAAACGCACGGTTTCCCTAGGGAAAATACGGTTTGACACTGAATCCGGAGGTCACTATAAGGGGGCAAGTGACTTGATGACTTCAAGGCCACTTGCCAGTAAAACGTAGAGTTTTCGGGCGCGTAGCTCAGTTGGTAGAGCAAGTGACTTTTAATCACTGGGTCACAGGTTCGAATCCTGTCGCGCTCACCATATTAAAACCGCTGTAAACCGAAATGGTTGCAGCGGTTTTTTTTCGGCTCTTACATTAATTTTCAACTTATTTCTTGCAATTGACGAGGTCTCTTTCCACCAGTTCTGGATACTTCCGAAAGCGTTTTCGGTTGACACCGAAAGCGCTTTCGTAAACTATCATAGAATGGAGGTGTTATGAAGCTAAACACTATTGCACAGCGGCTGAACTTGTCGGAAAGCACAGTGTCGCGCGCGCTCAATGACTATCAAGACATATCGGCAAAGACCAAAGCGTTGGTGCGCAAAACAGCTTTCGAACTTGGCTATGTTCCAAACGCGCATGCGCGGCGTCTGGCTTCTGGCAAGGCTGATACTATTGCCTATGTCATGCCGCGTGCTGACGGGCAATTTAACGCGTCTTTTCTGGTTGAGCTTATGGCTGGAATGGCTGAAGCGCTAACCGCGCGTGGATGGGATTTGTCGGTACTAGTGCCTCGAAGCGCAGAAGAAGAAATCGAGATGTTTCAGAAGATTTCTCGCAACCGTCATGTCAGCGGATTGATAATTTCACGTACGCTAACCCGTGATGTCCGTTTTAAGATATTACGAGATTTAAAAATTCCTTTTGTTGCGCATGGTAGGTCGCTGGACAGTGATGCATCCGCCTGGATCGATGTGGATAACGCNGCCGCCTTTGCCGATATGACGGCGCATCTTGNGGCGCTGGGACATCGGCGTATCGCCCATATTGGCGGTGGAGNGGGNTATAATTTTGCNGTACAGCGTGCGAATGGCTGGCGTGATGCTCTTCTCNAGGCAGGTATTCCGTTTGACCCCGACCTNCATGAAGAGGCTGAACTTAGCTATTCTGGCGGTGCAGCTGCTATGGAGCGGCTTTTAATGTTGGCCAATCCACCGACTGCGGTTTGCTGTATTTCTGATCTTGTGGCGATAGGCGCGATGCGTGCCTTGCGGGATTGCGGTCTGGTACCTGGGCAAGAAGTTTCAGTCATTGGATATGACGGGCTCGAAATTGGCGCCTGGCTTGAATCGCCCCTGTCAACGATGAAGCAGCCCTTGCAATCTGCTGGGCAGCACCTTGTCGACATAGTCATTAACTTGGTCGAGAACGGGGATTCGCCGCAAGATCATCAAAAACTCTACCGCGCGACGTTGGTGCGGCGAGGGACGGACAATCCACCACTAGCGGATTGGCCGAAGCGTCTGTCGGATGGCGGGCATTCTGTAACCACAACATCTGGAGGAAATGAAGAATGAATAAGTTGCATTTGGCTACTGCTTCGGCGATCGTAACCGCGATGGTTGCCGGCGTGGCACAGGCCGATACAATTCGGTTCTGGACTACCGAAAACCAGCCTGAGCGCCTTGCCAAACAACAGGCGATGGCTGACGATTTCAACAAGCTTAGCGGTCACACGGTTGAGGTCATTCCGGTTGAGGAAAAAGATCTTGGTACACGGACAACGGCAGCCTTTGCCGCTGGCGACCTGCCTGACGTGATCTATCACACATTGCAGTATGTGTTGCCATGGGCAGAGGCCGGCATCCTTGATGTTGAGGCCAATGACGATGTGGTTGATGCATTACAGACAAATACCTTTGCCCCCGGTGCCATTGCCATGGCGCAATTTGATGGCATGACAGCCGCTGTTCCTGTCGATGGCTGGACACAGATGGTTGTCTACCGCAAGGACCTGTTTGATGCTGCTGGCCTTGGTGCACCGACCAGCTACGCCGCAATCGAGGCCGCTGTCGATGCACTGCACAACCCGCCTTCAATGTATGGTTTTGTTGCGCCAAACAAGGTTGATGAGAACTTCATGAGCCAGGTTCTGGAACATGTGTTCCTTGCCAATGGTGTATCACCTGTCAGTGCTGACGGTTTCGCACCGTTCGATGTGGCTGCCACGACCGAAGTGCTGGACTTCTACAAGAAGATTTCCAAGGCATCACCTCCGGGCGAGCTGTTCTGGAAGCAGTCTCGCGAGATGTATTTTGCTGGTCAGGCCGCGATGATCATCTGGTCACCATTCATTCTTGACGAACTGGCTGGTCTGCGGGACTCCGCTCCACCAACCATCAATGATGACCCGACTTCAACCGAGCTTGCTTCAAAGACCGGTATTGTGACCACATTTGGCGGTCCGTCGAACGCATCTGGTGCTGCCTGGGCCGATATCCGCTATTTCGGTATCACCAGCGACGCCAACACTGATGTGGCAGCCGAGTTCGTGACCTATTCAATGAAAGACGGTTACCCCAGCACATTGTCGATCGCACCAGAAGGCAAGTTTCCTGTACGCCGCGGTGAGCCGACCGATACAGCGCGTTACATCAAAGCTTGGTCAAAGCTGCCGGTTGGTGTTGACCGCAAGGCACCACTGTCCGAGCTCTATGCCCCGGCGATGATCAATCGCATTGTTGGTGGTCTGGAAACAGCAGACCGTTGGGGTGTGAAGGAAGGCCAGCTGTCATTGGCGTCAAAGATCATCAACTCGCAGGCAATCAACCGGATTGTTCGCCAGTATATTGACGATGAAATCGTTGCGGCTGATGCTGTTGCCAAGATGAACGCCGAACTGGCGTCTATCGAGTAGACAAATCCGCGGACAGCTGCTGCGGTGGCTGTTCGCTATTCTTTGACCCATTTTCGGTCCTTAAAGAAACATGTCACGTACATCCAGATCAGAATTTCGGGGCG
>NYTO01000098.1 GCA_002683535.1 SAR116 cluster bacterium | reverse complement strand
CGTGCATTCATAGCTGCACATCATCGCCTCAACCGAGTCTGGTGGCAGGTCGCAGTCGCAACACTCACAATTTGGTTTGAGCTGCAGCATTGGTCAGTCTCCGGGAATATCTGGTGCGCGGGCGCATCTCGCCCGTGCCTGTACTATTGCACCCATAGCAAAAAAGGGCCACCCGAAGGCAGCCCTGTTTTCAAAAGAGACCCCGACCTATGCCGCGGTTTCTTCCATTTCCACGTCATCACTGACCTGCACCGGGCCTGAATCCTGGCCGCGCGCATCTTCGTCGCGGTCAACCAGCTCAATCACGGCCATTGGCGCGCTGTCACCATAGCGGAAGCCAGCTTTCAGAACGCGGGTGTAACCGCCATTACGCTCTGCATAGCGAGGGCCAAGCACCTCAAACAGCTTCTTTGTCATGGCATCATCACGAAGACGGGCATGCGCCTGACGGCGGGCATGCAGGTCGCCGCGCTTGCCAAGCGTGATCAGACGTTCCACAACCGGCCGCAGTTCTTTGGCCTTGGGCAGTGTTGTCACGATCTGCTCGTGCTTGATCAGGGCCTGAGCCATGTTCCGGAACAGCATCTGGCGATGCTGTGATGTGCGATTCAGCTTCCGTCCGGACTGACGATGACGCATTTTCCTATCTCCTATGCACTGGCAGGGTCGGCCCTGCCTGTGTCTTCAATAAATTGCCGTTCCCCGGCCTTAGAAAGGCTCGTCAAGGCGACGGGCGAGTTCTTCAACATTCTCCGGCGGCCATGCCGGAATATCCATACCCAGTTCAAGGCTCATGCCCTTCAGCACTTCCTTGATCTCGTTCAGAGATTTACGCCCGAAATTCGGTGTGCGCAGCATCTCGTATTCGGTCTTCAGAACCAGATCGCCGATATAGACGATGTTGTCGTTCTTCAGGCAGTTTGCAGACCGGACAGACAGTTCCAGCTCGTCCACCTTGCGCAGCAGGCTGCGGCTGAACGGCAGATCTTCATTGTCCTCATCACTCGGCTGCTCTTTCGGCTCTTCGAAGTTGATGAATGTCTGCAGCTGTTCCTGCAGAATGCGCGCCGCATAGGCAACAGCATCCTCAGGCGTGACCGAACCATCAGTTTCGATGGTCAGCAACAGCTTGTCATAGTCGGTGATCTGGCCAACACGTGCATTGTCGACCTTGTAGGCCACCTGGCGCACCGGGCTGTAGATCGCATCGATTGGAATAAGCCCGATCGGGGAATCCTCACTGCGCATGCTGCCAGCCGGCACATAACCCTTGCCAGAGGTAACAGTCAGTTCCATCGACAGTGATGCACCCTTGTCAAGCTGGCACAGCACGTGATCGGGGTTCATGATCTCAACACCGGCCGTCTCGGAAATCATGCCGGCGGTCACAGTGGCAGGGCCTTCAGCTGCAAGGCGCAGACGCTTTGATGAATCCTCATCCACGCGTACCGCAACACCTTTCAGGTTCAGCACCAGATCGGTTACATCCTCACGCACGCCGGGGATCGACGAAAACTCATGGACAACACCCTGAATCTGGACAGCGGAAATGGCCGACCCCTGCAATGACGACAGCAGCACACGGCGCAGCGCATTACCGATTGTCACGCCGAATCCACGCTCGAACGGGCCAACTTCGATGACAGCCTGACTCGGGTTGTATTCGGAAACCTTGACGTCAAGTTCATCCGGCTTTTTGAGGTCGAGCCAGTTCTTTTCAATCATAGCGGTGTTCCTTTATGCGAACAGTATTCAGTCGGTGCGGCACCTGACATTGAAAAGCCAGAAACCGAAGGGCAAAGCGGTCGGAAGCGATCAGACGCGACGACGCTTGCGCGGGCGGCAGCCATTATGCGGGATCGGTGTCACATCGCGGATTGACGTAACGTTGAAGCCAACCGATTGCAGTGCGCGAAGGGCTGATTCACGACCCGAACCCGGACCACGAACCTGCACATCAAGCGACTTCATGCCGTGTTCGGCTGCCTTCTTGCCAGCATCCTCTGCTGCCATCTGGGCTGCAAAAGGGGTCGACTTGCGCGATCCCTTGAAACCCATACCACCAGCCGAAGCCCAGGCAATGGTGTTGCCCTGCACATCGGTGATGGTGATCATTGTGTTGTTGAAGGTCGAATTCACATGCGCCACACCACTGGTGATGTTTTTGCGCTCGCGACGACGAACCCGGCCCTGACTTGGTTGCTTTGCCATATGCTGTCTCCTCTAGACCCGGGTTATTTCTTTTTGCCGGCAATCGGCTTTGCTGGCCCCTTGCGGGTCCGCGCATTTGTGTGCGTACGCTGGCCACGCACCGGCAGGTTGCGACGATGGCGCAAGCCACGAAGACAACCAAGGTCCAGATAGCGCTTGATATCCATCGATGTCTTCCGGCGAAGGTCACCTTCTACAAGGAAGTCCGTATCGATAATGTCACGAAGCTTTGTCAGTTCTTCTTCTGACAAGTCCGCCACACGACGCTCATCCGGAACACCNGCCTTGCCGCANATNGNNTTNGCGCTNGTCCGGCCNATNCCGTGGATATAGGTCAGTGCGANTTCNACCCNTTTNTTGGTNGGAATATTTACACCCGCAATTCGTGCCACTGTCTGGCTCCTCTTACAAATGACGACTGTGTCGGACTTTTCGCCTTTTCAGGGTTCGGCCACTGGCGACCGGGTCANNGAAGACCCGACCAGCAAGGAAACGACCCTGCACCACCTAGCAGATTATCGAAGGCGGCGAATTATAGGCTTTTGCCCTTTACAGTCAACCTCAACTCGTTGTTGTTATCCCAAAATTCCGTCNATCTGACGGCCAACCTCATCAACGCCCGCCATACCGTCCACCGCACGCAGCAACCCNTTGTCACTGTAATATGGAAGCAGAGGCGCGGTACTGGCGTGATACACATCAAGACGCTTTCGCAGGGTTTCCGCATTGTCGTCTTCGCGAACNTGGCCTGTTTCTGCCGCCCGGTTTTCNATCCGCGCAAACAGNGCNNCCTCNTCCACCTGAATTTCAATCACATGGTCCAGCGACAAGTTGCGCGTCTGCAGCATCTCATCAAGGCCGTTGGCCTGNGCCACNGTGCGCGGAAAGCCGTCNAGAATCACACCCTGNNCGCAATCCGGGCTGTCCATGCGTTCAGCAATCATGCCAAGGATGATATCGTCGGAGACCAGATCACCGCGATCCATGATGGCCTTGGCGCGCAGACCCAGATCGGTGCCTGCTGACACGGCAGCCCGCAACATCTCGCCTGTCGACANCTGAACCATTCCGCGCTGATNGACAAGCCGCGTTGCCTGCGTACCCTTGCCCGCACCCGGGGCCCCGAACAAAATAATAATCATCGGTTACGACCCCGCAGCTTGGACTTCTTGACCAGCCCNTCATATTGGTGGGCCAACAGATGCGACTGTATCTGCCCAACCGTATCCAGTGTCACCGTCACCACAATCAGCAATGACGTGCCTCCGAAGTAAAACGGCACCGAATAATTGCTGATCAGGATTTCCGGCAGAATACACACCGCCGAGAGATAGGCCGCACCCAGCACTGTCAGGCGTGTCAGAACTGTATCAAGATAGTCTGCCGTCGGCTTGCCNGGGCGAATGCCCGGAACATANCCNCCATATTTGCGCAAATTCTCNGCCGTGTCCTGCGGGTTGAATACNATCGCNGTNTAGAAAAACGCGAANAAGACAATCAACCCGATATAGATNCCCAGATATAGCGGCTGNCCNCGGCCCAGCAACGCATTCAACGTCACCAGCCATTCAGCACCGCCAGATTGNCCGCCCGTCAGATTGATCACCGATACNGGCATCAACAACAGCGACGAGGCNAAGATCGGNGGGATCACNCCCGGCACATTGATCTTCAGNGGCAGGAACGACTGGTCGCCACCAAACACCTTGTTGCCGTGCTGACGCTTTGGGTACTGGACNACAATCTTGCGAATGGACCGCTCGATGAAGACGATGAANGCNATAACCGCAATCATCATTGCGAACAGGGCNACGATCAGGATGGCTGACAGCGCGCCTGTACGNCCAAGTTCAAGCGTNCCGGCCAATGCCGATGGCACCTCGGCAACAATGCCGGAAAAGATGATCAGCGAAATACCGTTNCCAACACCGCGGCTTGTGATCTGCTCACCAAGCCACATCAGGAACAGCGTGCCACCCACCAGCGTTGTCACAGTTGTGACACGGAAAAACAGACCGGGNTCGGACACCACACCAGANGCAGATTCAAGACCNACGGCNATGCCATAACCCTGAACGGTTGCCAGCAATACCGTCAAATAGCGGGTGTACTGGTTGATCTGCTTGCGGCCGCCCTCACCATCCTTTTTCAGCTGTTCCAGCGTCGGAACGATGGCTGTCATCAGCTGCATGATGATCGAGGCCGTAATATACGGCATGATATTCAACGCAAAGATCGTCATCCGCCCAAGCGCGCCGCCCGAGAACATGTCAAACATGCCCAGAATGCCGGTGGATTGCTGTGAGAAGATATCNGAGAGCGCACCCGGATCAATGCCGGGGATCGGAAGATATGTGCCCAGCCGATAGATAATNAGCGCGCCGAGGGTAAACCACAGGCGCTTTTTCAGCTCTTCGGCTTTNGCGAAAGCTCCAAAGCCGACACCGGCTGCCATGCGTTCTGCAGTGCTTGCCATGCTGTCCTGTTACCNCTTGCNCGTTCCCTGTCCGTACCGATGCCGCGCTATTCAGCTGCGACAGGAAGGACGATCTTGCCGCCAGATGCCTCAACAGCGGCAATTGCCGCCTTTGATGCGCCCGCAGCGTGGATTTCGATCTTCTTGGTTGTCAGTTCACCCTTGGCAAGGATGCGCACACCGTCGCGCGGCTTTGAAATGACACCGGCACCCAACAGCGCAGCGCTGTCAACGGGCTTGCTGGCATCCAGCTTTCCTGCGTCGATAGCTGTCTGCAAACGCCCCAGATTCACCTCGACATACTTCTTGCGGAAGATGTTGGTGAATCCACGCTTTGGCAGCCGCCGGTGAATTGGCATCTGGCCGCCTTCAAAGCCATTGATGGACACGCCGGAGCGCGCCTTCTGACCCTTGTGACCGCTGCCCGATGTCTTGCCGGTACCGGAACCGATGCCGCGACCAACCCGCTTGCGGTTCTTGGTTGCGCCCGGATTGTCACTGATTGCGTTGAGTTTCATTGTTCACTCCTGATGGTACCGGTCTGGCACCAAATCCCTGTATAGCCGCCTATTCGCCTTCGACACGCACAAGGTGTTTCACCTTGTTGATCATACCACGAACGGCTGGCGTATCTTCCAGCTCACGCGTACGACCAATCTTGTTCAGCCCCAGGCCAATCAGCGTCTTGCGCTGCGAACCAAGGCGACCGATCGCACTTTTCGTCTGCGTCACACGTACTGTTTTCGCTGCCATCTGTTCCCCTCCGCTCAGGACGCCGCTGTCGCGTCGTCGCTACTGCGCTTGCCAAGGATATCCCCAACACGCTTGCCACGCTTTTGCGCAACGCTGCGTGGCGCCTGCATATTCGTCAGAGCCGAGAAAGTGGCCTTGATCATGTTGTGGGGGTTGGAGGATCCAATCGACTTGGACACAACATCCTGAACACCCAGAACTTCAAACACGGCACGCATTGGGCCACCGGCGATGATGCCGGTACCAGCCGATGCCGCCCGCAGCAGAACACTGCCAGCGCCGTAACGGCCTTTGATGTCATGATGCAGCGTACGGCCATCACGCAGCGGAATGCGCACCATGTTGCGCTTGGCGCCTTCGGTTGCCTTGCGGATGGCCTCAGGAACCTCGCGCGCTTTTCCGGTACCGAAACCAGCGCGGCCCTTGCCGTCACCGACAACNACCAGAGCGGCAAAACCGAACCGGCGGCCACCCTTGACCACCTTTGCGACGCGGTTGATGCCTACGAGCTTTTCAAGAAGCTCAGGCTCGTCACGCGCGGCGTTGCGGTCCTGCCTGTCATTATTGCGTGCCATTTGTCCCTGCTCCCTAGAATTTCAGTCCGGCTTCACGTGCGGCGTCAGCAAGCGCCTTTACACGGCCGTGAAAAATATAACCACCACGGTCGAAAACAACGACCTCTACGCCATTGGCCTTNGCGCGNTCGGCAACCAGCTTGCCAACTGCGNCGGCGGCGGCGGCGTTGGATGTACCACCGTCGAGCTTGATATCATTATCAAGTGTCGATGCAGCAGCAACGGTCCGGCCAGCATTGTCATCGATGACCTGCGCGTAGATATGCTTCGACGAGCGGTGCACGGACAAACGCGGCTGCCCTGAAGACAAACGCTTGAGCGCGACACGGTTGCGTGCGCGGCGGCGTTCGAAAAGTTGTCTTGAAGTGAACATGTCCTGTGCCCCTATTTCTTCTTGCCTTCTTTGCGGACGATATACTCGTCTGCATATTTGACACCCTTGCCCTTGAACGGCTCCGGCGGACGCTTTGCGCGCACTTCGGCNGCAAACTGGCCAAGCAGCTGCTTGTCGGCACCTGNGATCGTCACCGAGGTATTGTTCTCGACATTCACCGACAGGCCCTGTGGCACTTCCATTTCAACCGGGTGGCTGTAACCGAGGTTNANCACCAGCTTGTTACCNTGCATTGCCGCACGATAACCAACACCGTTGATNTCCAGCTTGCGGGTAAAGCCNTCTGATACACCGACAACCATATTGCTNACTGATGCCCGCATCGTGCCCCACAGCGCCTTTGCTTCACGCGTGTTGCGACGCGGCGACAATGTCGCCAGATTATCAGCGACCTTCAGTTCAACGTCGCTATGCAACGGTGCACTGAGTTCACCATTCTTTCCCTTGACGACCACAACACCACCTTCATGTGACATCGTCACATCGGCTGGGATAGAAATCGCACTACTTCCGACACGAGACATGCCAAACGCTCCCTAGAATACGTGGCAGAGAACCTCGCCACCAACATTGGCGGTACGAGCTTCGCTGTCAGACAGGACGCCGCGCGGCGTCGACAGGATGGCAATGCCAAGCCCGTTATAGACACGCGGAAGATCACGNATGCCGTAATANACACGGCGACCAGGGCGGGATACGCGCTGAATCTCNGAAATGACNGGCATACCATCATGGTATTTCAGCTCNATCTTGAGTTCCTGGATTCCGGGNCGCACATCGACGCTGGAATAATTGCGGATATAGCCTTCACGCTTCAGCACTTCCAGAACGTTGGTGCGGAACCGGGATGACGGGCTGGACACGACGGTCTTTCTAGCACTTTGACCGTTGCGAATGCGTGTCAGCATATCACCGAGAGGATCGCTCATAGACATGATATATTCTCCTCGCTTACCAGCTCGACTTCACGACACCGGGAACCTGGCCAATCGAGGCCAGATCGCGGAGTGCGATGCGCGACATTCTGAGTTTACGGTCGTAACCGCGGGGACGACCCGATACTTCGCANCGATTGCGAATACGGGTTCTGGCGCTGTCACGCGGCTCTTCCGNCAATTTCATCACAGCCTGGAAACGCTCTTCCATTGGCAGTGACTTGTCGCGGATAGTGGCGCGCAGCGCGGCCCGACGGCCGCCCTTCTGGGCTACCATGCGCTTGCGACGGTTATTCTTCTCAACGGCGCTTTTCTTAGCCATCGTTCAGTTCCTTCAGGCTTTGACAAACGGGAATTCGAAGCCGGCGAGCAATTCGCGCGCTTCATCATCCGTCTGTGCAGAGGTTACGACGATGATGTCCATACCGCGGACTTCATCAACCTGGTCATAGTCGATTTCCGGGAACACAATCTGTTCACGGATGCCCATGGCATAATTGCCACGGCCGTCAAAACTCTTGCCATTCAGGCCCCGGAAATCACGCACACGTGGCAGCGCAATGTTCACAAGGCGGTCAAGGAATTCATACATCTGCGCACGACGCAGTGTAACCTTGCAACCGATGGCCATNCCTTCGCGCAGCTTGAAGGCTGCATTGGCATTCTTTGCACGGGTGACGACAGGCTTCTGACCGGTGATGGCGGCAAGGTCACGTGTTGCATGCTCGATCTTTTTCGAGTCACGCACCGCCTCGCCGACGCCCATATTGACGACAACCTTCTCGATCTTCGGCACAGCCAACGTATTGCTGTAACCGAATTTCTCCATCAGAGCCGGGCGAACAGCCGTCAGGTAATGATCTTCCAAACGCGTTTTCATCTCAGCTTTGTCTCCTTACCCTGATTAGTCCAGGGCCTTGCCGGACGCACGCGCGACCCGGATTTTCTTGCCATCCTTGACCTCATAACCANCGCGCGTTGCGGCNCCGCTGTCAGGGNCAATGTGGGCAACATTCGAAATATGCAGCGGGGCTTCCTTNGCGATGATCCCGCCAGGATTCGTCTGCGTTGCACGGGTGTGGCGCTGGACCATGTTGCAGCCCTGAACAAGCACGCGGCTTTCAGACCGCAGCACTTCCATCACCTCACCACGGCGGCCCTTGTCCTTGCCAGTTGTGACAATGACCTGGTCGCCCTTTTTGATCTTGAATTTCTGGGCCATTACAGCACCTCCGGTGCCAGCGAAATAATTTTCATAAAGCTGCGGCCACGCAGCTCGCGCGTCACAGGCCCNAAGATACGTGTCCCGATCGGCTCGTTCTGCTTGTTCAGCAGCACCGCAGCGTTCCGGTCAAACCGTATCGCACTGCCATCAGCGCGGCGGATCTCTTTGGCTGTGCGAACGATAACGGCACGATGCACGTCACCCTTCTTCACCTTGCCGCGGGGAATNGCTTCCTTGACCGACACCACGATCACATCGCCAACGCCGGCTACCTTGCGACCCGAGCCGCCGAGCACTTTGATGCACTGAACACGGCGTGCGCCAGAGTTGTCGGCAACCTCGAGATTTGATTGCATCTGGATCATCGCATACTTCCCCTAGCTCGNNGCTGCGTCTTCGTAGATGACTTCGTACGACTTCGACTTGGAAATCGGNGCACATTCACGAATNCGCACCTGATCACCCTGCTTGAAGCGGTTCTCGGCATCATGTGCGGCGAACTTCTTCGATTTGGTAATAAACTTCTTGTAGACCGGATGCATGATCCTGCGCTCGACAAGAACGGTAACGGTCTTGTCGGCCTTGTCGCTGACAACCGTGCCCTGCATGATACGCTTTGGCATAGCTAGCCTTCCTTACTGTGCCGCACTGGCCGCGCTGACTTTTTCGCCAAGCACGGTCTTGATACGGGCAATTTCACGGCGCACGATCCGTGCACGCGCAGGGTTCTCGTTCTGGCCACCGGCTGTCTGAAAGCGCAGGTTGAACTGCTCTTTTTTCAGATCAACGAGCTGGTCNTTCAACTCGTCAGCGGTCTTCGCGCGAAGGTCTTCGGCTTTTACCGTTGCCATCGTGCTTCTCCCTTACTCACTGTCGCCCAGACGGCGAACAATCTTGGTGTCCAATGGCAGCTTGGCCGACGCCAGTGTCAGCGCCTCTTTCGCCAGATCCCACGGCACCCCGTCAATTTCAAACATGATCCGGCCCGGCTTTACCCGTGCCACCCAGAATTCGGGCGAACCCTTACCCTTNCCCATCCGCACCTCNGCAGGCTTGGACGAGACAGGCACATCAGGAAAAATCCGGATCCANACACGTCCAGCACGACGCAGGTGGCGGGTAATTGCCCGACGCGCTGCTTCGATCTGGCGCGCTGTTACACGCTCAGGTGTCATGGCTTTCAGGCCATACGCNCCAAAGTTAAGCTGCGTGCCACCCTTGGCATTGCCATGGATGCGGCCCTTGTGTGCCTTACGGAACTTGGTTCTCTTCGGCGAGAGCATCTGTCCAACTCCTCCTGATTAACCGTTCGACCGCGGGGCAGAACCGGACTGCTGTTCAGCAAGCCGCTTGTCCTGTGCCATCGGGTCATGNGCCATGACCTCACCCTTGAACACCCACACCTTGATTCCGCAAACGCCGTAGGTGGTGAAAGCAGACCCTTCGCCATAATCAACGTCGGCGCGCAGTGTGTGCAGNGGCACACGGCCTTCCCGGTACCATTCTGTACGGGCAATCTCGGCACCGCCAAGACGACCGGCGCAATTGATCCGAACACCCTGCGCACCAAGGCGCATGGCTGACTGCACAGCACGCTTCATTGCACGGCGGAAACCAACCCGGCGCTCCAGCTGCTGCGCGATGTTCTCGGCAATCAGCTTGGCGTCAATCTCGGGCTTGCGGACCTCAACAATGTTCAGGCTGACGTCGCTGCCGACACGCTTTGACAGGTCGGTGCGCAAACGCTCGATATCCTGCCCCTTCTTGCCGATGATCAGGCCGGGACGACCGGCGTGAATGGTCACGCGGGCACGGCCTGCGGGACGCTCAATCACCACGCGGCTGATCGCAGCCTGCTTCAGGCGCTTCATCAGATAGGCGCGCAGCTCAATGTCCTGATGCAACAACTCGCCGTAATTCTTGCCGGCATACCAGCGTGAATCCCAGGTACGGTTGATGCCAACCCGAAGGCCGATCGGTTTTACTTTCTGACCCATCTACTGGTCTCCTCTTTCACCGACAACGATGGTCAGGTGCGAAAACGGCTTCAGGATGCGGGCGCCACGACCGCGGGCGCGTGCCTTGAAGCGCTTCATCACGATCGCCTTGCCGACATAGGCTTCCTTGACGAACAGGCGGTCAACATCCAGCGAGTGGTTGTTCTCTGCATTGGCAATCGCCGATTGCAGCGCCTTTTTCACATCGATGGCNATGCGGCGACGCGAGAATGACAACGTGGCAAGCGCCTTGNTGGCGTCCATGCCGCGGATCATTGTTGCCACCAGATTAAGCTTCTGCGGGCTGACGCGCAGATTGCGAAGCACGGATTTGGCTTCGGTGTCTGCCAGCACTCTTGGTTTTGCTTGCTTACCCATGCTGTCCTCTAACGCTTCGACTTCTTGTCGGCGGCATGGCC
>NYTO01000097.1 GCA_002683535.1 SAR116 cluster bacterium | reverse complement strand
CGGCATCAAGTGATCCCTGAATGATCATCTTGCCGCCCTTGTCGAGGTAACCGGCAACAACCAGCAAGTCGCCGCCAGCCTGCGCAAGCGCGCCGACTTCAGCACTGTAGTCGCCTTTGCCTTCTTCATGTGCGGTCACGATGGTGATCGAACCACCCTTGGCTTCGAAGTTGGACTGGATGGCATCAGCAAGGCCTTTGCCATAGTCATTGTTGGTGTAGGTCAGGGCAACTGACTTGTAGCCCTTTTCCATCAACATCTCGGCAACAACCTGGCCTTCACGCGCATCCGACGGTGCGGTGCGGTAGAACAGACCATTGTCTTCCATTGTTGACAGGGCTGGCGATGTGGCCGATGGCGAGATCATCACGACACCCTTTGGCATCGCTACATTCTGCAGCGTGGCAATTGTGACACCAGAACAATCGGCACCAACAATGGCGCTGATGCCATCAGAAGTGATCAGACGCTCAACCGCAGCGGTCGCCGCAGCATTGTCCACACAGGTTGAATCAGCACGTACAGACGTTACAGCTGTACCGCCAAGAAACGCACCGGACTCTGTTACCTCGCTCATGGCAAGCTCTGCTGCTGCTGCCATTGGCGGGGTCAGAGATTCGATGGGGCCCGTGAACCCGAAAACGATGCCAAGCTTGACATCTTTCTGGTCTGCCGGACCTTTGTCCTGCTGTGAGACAACAAGGAAACCGATGATGGCAATCGCAGCCACCGCGAGGATCATGTATAAGGGTTTGTTTTGGCTCATTTTAGCCTCTCCACGTTTTTTCTTGTTAAACAATAGGCAATTTTTGCGCCGAGATATAGAAACTTATATCCCAGACAGGCCTTTTAGTCTGTTGGCTTCGGATAGCCAAGCATCTTTAGTGCGGTTGCCACTTCCTCCAGAATGACCGGATCATCAATGGTGGCTGGCATCGACCATGCCTCACCATCGGCAATCTTGGCCATCGTACCGCGCAAAACCTTGCCGGACCTCGTTTTTGGCAACCGGTCGATCGCCGTCACGAGATTGAAAGCGGACACCCGCCCAACACGTGTTTTTACCAGATCGATTGCCTCGGCACACACCTGTTCCACCGGTTTGGTGCATTTGGGATACAGGCAGATCAGTCCCAGCGGCAATTGCCCCTTCAACTGGTCTGCCACCCCGATGACCGCGCATTCTGCAACATCGGGATGTTCAGCCAGAACCTCTTCCAGCTGTCCTGTGGACAACCGGTGTCCAGCCACGTTGATCACATCATCCGTGCGGGCCATGATATAGAGATATCCGTCAGCATCCCTGTATCCGGCATCGCCGGTTTCATAATAGCCGGGGAACGTCGTCAGATATTTTTCAACAAAGGCGGCATCTGCCCCCCACACCGTCGGCAGGCTGGCTGGCGGCATCGGCAGCCTGACAGCAATGCTGCCCAGCTCATCAGGGCCTTTCACCGAACCGTCCTCGCCCAGAATATCGATTTGATAGCCCGGCATCGGCACCGAGGGCGAACCAAGCTTGATCGGCAGTGCCTCTATACCAACCGGATTGGCGCAGATCGACCANCNGGTCTCAGTNTGCCACCAATGGTCNATGACCGGCACATTCAGCTTGTCCTGCGCCCAGATGATNGTGTCAGGGTCAGCGCGCTCGCCTGCCAGAAACAGATATTCCAGCGATGATGTGTCATATTCATCAAGGAAGGCAGCATCCGGGTCAGCGCGCTTGATGGCNCGAAACGCTGTTGGTGCCGTGAACAGCACCTTGACCTTGTGTTCGCTGATAATCCGCCAGAACACGCCGGCATCAGGTGTGCCGACGGGCTTGCCCTCAAACAGGACGGTGGTACAGCCGGCAAGCAGCGGCGCATAAACGATGTAGGAATGCCCCACCACCCAGCCAATATCCGAAGCCGCCCAATACACATCACCCGGCCCGGTGGCGTAGATATTTGGCATCGACCACGCCAGCGCAACAGCATGGCCGCCATTGTCACGAACAACACCCTTCGGCTGGCCTGTCGTGCCGGATGTGTACAAGATATANAGAGGGTCTGTCGCCTTGACCGTGACCGGNNGCAGTTCCGGCACGTTTTCGTGCGCCGCATGCCATTCAAGATCGCGACCCGCCACCAATTCCGCCGGCAGCGCTTCACGCTGATAAATGACACAGTGATCCGGCTTGTGCGCGGCGATTTCAATCGCCTCATCAAGCAGTGGTTTGTAGGCGACAATCCGGCCGGGCTCATGACCGCAAGACGCACTGATAATCGCTTTCGGCTTGGCATCGTTGATACGCGTGGCAAGCTCGGCCGCGGCAAATCCGCCAAAGACAACCGAATGCACAGCGCCAAGCCGCGCACAGCCCAGCATGGCAACAATCGATTCAATGATCATCGGCATATAGATGATCACCCGGTCGCCCTTTTCGACACCCAGTGATTGCAGCATCCCGGCAAAGCGGGCAGTTGCAGCCTGCAGNGCGCCATATNTCATTTTCGATGCGNTGCCGGTGATCGGCGAATCATAGATGATNGCCACCTGATCGCCATGCCCGGCCTCTACATGCCGGTCCACCGCGTTATAACAGGTGTTCAGCGTGCCATCCGAAAACCAGCGATAGAAGGGCGGGTTGGAATCATCCAGCGCNGTTTGCGGCGGAGTNACCCAGTCAATGCCNTTGGCAGCTTCCAGCCAGAAGCCGGTTGCATCACTCTGCGCGCCTTCATAGACATCCTGATACGTTCCCATGGTGCAGCCCTTCAAAGCGGATGATCAATGTTCNAACGCGTCATACTAGACACAAAAAGCTGCAATGCGGAAGACCCGCGCACCCGTTCAGATGAACCGGTTCCAAACCGAAATTTCACGAAACCGTGATATCGCCGGAAATTCCCTGGCCCGCTATTGTCGCTGCNGGTTTCACAGGGGTAACTTTCACATCCCATTGCCCTGCGCGGAGATTGATAGATGCCTCTGACCCATCATGTCAGCGATCTTGTGCTTTCGGCGCGCAGCCAGATTGACCAGGCAAGCGTGCATGACGCTTTGCGGATGCAGGAACAGGGCGAAGCACGACTGATCGATATTCGTGATGTTGGCGAGCTGAAACAGAACGGCACTGTGACAGGATCATATCATGCGCCGCGCGGTATGCTGGAATTCTGGGTCGACCCGCTCAGCCCCTACCACAAGATCGTTTTCAGCACCGACCGCAAGCTGATCCTGTTCTGCGCGTCAGGCATGCTGTCCGCGCTCGCCACCAAGACGCTGATGGATATGGGCATGAAGAATGTTATGGACATGGAAGGCGGCTTTACCGAATGGCGCATGCAGCAATTGCCAATCGATCGNCCCACCTGAAACGCGTCTGGTAACGCCGCAAAGCCGAAAGCTGGGTTCACGCCTTGCCAGACGCTAGGCGAAAGCCTTGCAAACAGCGTTGAAGGCTGCATGAACAGCCGGCCCCGCATCCACATCAATCGGCAGATCATTCGACGCCATTCTGATGATCGTCACTTCACGCGCCGGATTGACCCATATCCATTGGCCATGAATGCCNATGGCGGCAAATTCATCATCTGGCAAGCCGGTGCGGTACCATTTTGAACGATAGGCACCATCGGGAAAATGCCGCGGACCGTCTTGCTGACGCTGCCAGGGCGCGCCGTCGGCAAACCCGCGAAAGTCGGCAATCCAGGATTCAGGAACGATCTGCCTGCCACCCAGCGCGCCAAAATTGCGCACCATCTCGGCAATACGCAGAAGATCGTGCGGCGCCACACAAATACCGCCCGCCACGCGTGGCGCACCAAAACTGTCCAGCGTCACATAGCCGTCATGTGCAGCACCGACCGGTTGCATCACCAGGTCTGAAAACAATTTGTTGAACGCTGTGCCGCTGGCGCGTTCAATTATCCATCCCAACAGGTCGGTATGCGGCGAGCAGTAATGATGCCGGTGGCCATGATTGCCGTCCGATGCCGGCAGGCCAGCCAGAAAGGCGCGCAGACCATCCGTTGTCTGGCCAGATTCGACCGGATTCCAGGCCGAGGCGCGGCGATAGGCCATAAAGACACCCGTGGTATCAAGATAATCCTCGGTAAAGCCGGAGGCGACAGTCATATCCAGAACATGACGCAGCAGCGCATTCTCATAGGCGCTTCCCACAACCTCGGGCAGATAGTCGCGAACGGCACGTTGCGGATCCAGAATGCCGGCCTCGCANAGAATACCGGCCAGAAGCGCGGTCAGCGATTTTGAAACAGAAAAAATGATGTGCTGACGGTCAGCCGCACCCCAGCCACCAAACCATTCAAAGACAAGCTTGCCNCGGTGCATTACCAGAAAGGCATCGGTCTGGCTGGTCTCAAGCCACCCGCCCAGCGTCACCGGGGCTGCACCCATNCTGACATCGAGCGCTGACAAATCCTGTATCGCATGNTNCATGTCGGCAGGNTGTTCCGGGGCGGCGATGGGGGCGGTCGGCATGATCTGGCGGACATGTGAAAAGGCCCAGCGCGACAAGGCCGGCTCACGCCAGTTGGCCAGCGTGACCTGCATCTCGGGCGCAGGTGGATAACGCTGCATGATCTGTTTCACATCAATAGTCATTTCACATCCTGTTTGCTGCATTTGCCTTGNGCGTTGCCCAGCCTAACCTGTTTCAACNGCCNGGACGACAGATACCGGCGGCGATGGAAACGCGTTCTGCCTGACCGGTCTGTCGCCAGTCATGCGCCATGGTTTCAGATTCGGATAATGCCGTCATCCGCAAACACGGCATCAGCNGCATCATGACTGACCAGCAATGCCGGGATNCCGCGATCACGTATCTGCGTGCGGACGAATCCTCCAAAGGCATGCCGCAAGTCCGGATCAAGCGCAGAGAATGCCTCATCCATCAACAGCGCCTCAGGTTCTGCCAGCAAGGTGCGCATCAAGGCAACACGCGCCGCCTGGCCGCCCGACAGGGTTGCCGGGTCACGATCTTCAAATCCGGCGAGGCCCGCCAGTTNCANGGCTGCAGACACCCGCGCCTTGCGGTCATGCTGATGATGAGCAGCCAAGGCAATTGCCAGATTGTCCCCGACCGTCATGTGCGGAAACAGCAACGGNTCCTGAAACATCAATCCGATGCGCCTGTCCTCGGCATCAAGGCCGCTGACCATCTGCCCGTTCAGCAGCACTTGCCCCGTGGCACGCACATTTCTGTCTGCTGTCCCGCAGATGACCGAAAGCAAGGTTGATTTGCCACTGCCACTTGCACCCTGGATCAGGCGCAAACTGCCAGCGGCGATATCAACGCTCAACCCGCTGATCAACGGCGTTTCACTGGCGATGGAAATCGTTATGTCACGAAGGCAAAGCATGATCTGTGTTGAAGACCTGTTTACTGGACCGGGAATCTATATAGCCTTGGTTTATTTATCCGTGCTAGTGCAAGTAGTCCTTGAAACTCCTGCAAGGAGCAAATTATGCCTTGCCGATTTCACCCTTTCATTTTACCAAAATTAGCCAGCGCATGCATGTCTTTGTGCCTGGCTGTCAGTGTGCTTGTCACGCCGATGCGCAGCACCGCGTCTGGCAATGATTTTGATACCGTCATAGATGCAGCCGCAGGCCAGACCGTTTACTTCAACGCCTGGGGCGGTGATGACAAGATCAACGCCTATATCGAATGGGCAGGCGCGCAGTTGTCCGAACGTTTTGACATCACCCTTGTTCATGTAAAGCTTGGCGATACAGGCGCAGCGGTATCGCGCATACTGGCCGAAAAGGCAGCCGGACGTGACACGAATGGCAGCGTTGATCTNTTATGGGTCAATGGTGCCAACTTCGCAGCCATGAAACAGCNCANCCTGTTGCAGCCTGCCCCATGGGTTGAAGATTTGCCTAACTGGCGGTTTACCGACGCTGTGGCCCTGCCAGCGCTGAAGCTGGATTTNGCCGANCNAACCGGCGGCCTTGAATCCCCGTGGGGACGGGCGCAGCTGGTGTTTGCGCATGACACCGCTATCACCCCGCACCCCCCAAAAAACGCNATGGAACTGGCGGCCTATATCAGAAAGNANCCNGGCCNGTTTACCTATCCGCTGCCACCTGATTTCATTGGCCTGTCATTTCTGAAACAGCTGATTTTGGAGTTGAGCAGCGATCCATCACCGCTCTATGCCCCGGTATCAGAGGCAGATTTCGACATGGTGACAGCACCTTTGTGGATATGGCTTGAAGACGTCACCCCCTATCTGTGGCGCAGCGGGAAAAGCTATCCGGCAAACTATCCGGCATTGCGGCAGCTTCTTGCCGATGCCGAGATTGACATCGCCATGGCGTTCAATCCCGCTGACGCATCTGCCGCCATTGAACGCGGTGAATTGCAACCAACCGTGCGCACCTACATTCTTGAAGGTGGCACATTGGCCAACGTGCATTTTCTGGCCATTCCCTTCAACGCCAGCGCCCCCGATGCGGCCAAGGTTGTTGCCAATTTCCTGCTGTCCCCTGCGGCGCAGATCAGAAAGGCAGACCCGCGCGTCTGGGGTGATCCGACCGTGCTTGCACGGCACCGGCTTGATCCCGCTGACAAGGCGGCTCTTGATGCGCTGCCCCGCGGTGTGGCAACGCTTGGCGAAGCTGATCTGGCACGCACACTTGCCGAACCGCACCCGTCATGGATGCCAGCCATCGAAGCTGAATGGAAACGGCGGTATGGCGGTGGCAACTGACCGGCTGACGGGCATCGCCGGGCTGGCTCTCGGATTTGGCGTTGCGCTGCCTCTGGCCGCCGGGATTTGCGGCACTTTGCTGCCAGCCCTTGGATGGTTTCCAGCGTTGGGCGCGCGCGATGTGTCTGCCGCCCCGATGCAGATGTTTCTGGCAACCCCGGGTGTTGCAGGCGCAATCATGCTGTCACTGGGCACCGGGCTGGTTGCCACCTTCCTGTCATTCATCGCCAGTTTCATCCTTGTGGTCACCTTGTCGTCTTTTGCGCCAATGCACCGCCTGCGCGGCATCATGGGACCGCTGATCGCAGTGCCACACAGCACCATCGCCATCGGTATTCTGTTTCTGCTGGCCCCGTCAGGCTGGCTGATCCGGCTTGTTTCGCCAGAATTGACAGGCTTTGTGCGCCCACCGGCAACCGGTCTTCTGCCCGATCTTGAACAGCACGGGCTGATTGTCGCCCTGCTGGCAAAGGAAATCCCGTTTCTGTGCCTTGTCAGTCTGGCCACATTGTCGACGCAGCCGGCCAAACAGATCGCCGCGATCGGTCGCAGCCTTGGATACACAAAGGACGCCGCGATGTGGCTGCTGGTGATGCCTGATATCTATCGGCTGATCCGGCTTCCGCTTGCCGCTGTTCTGGTGTTCAGCGTGTCTGTGGTGGATATGTCACTGGTGCTGGGCCCGGGGCTGCCGCCACCGCTGGCTGTCATGGTTGTACACGGATTTGAGGACCCGGACCTGCTGGCCCGTCTGCCGGCGTCGGCTGGTGCGTTGTTGCAGGGCGGGCTTGCGGTGCTGGCGCTGGCAATCTGGCGTATCGGTGAAGTTCTGGTATCGGCGATTTTGACAGGCTGGCGGCGGCGCGGACACCGCACAAGGCTGCCGGTCATGGCGCGTCACATTCTGTCCGGTCTTGCTGTGCTGCCGATACTGGCTGGCCTGCTTGGCCTGATCGCCGCCTTCCTGTGGTCATTCACCACAAGCTGGTTCTTCCCTGACGCACTGCCGGGCAGCATCAGCCTTGCCGGATGGGCACGGGCGGCCAGCCTGCTGCCCGCCCTTGGCAGCAGCCTGCTTGCTGGCGGTGCTGCAACACTTCTCGCCACATGCCTGTGTCTGCTTGTCCTGCAATCCGGGATCATGGTGCGCGTGGGACCAGCCCTTCACTGGATGATCTGCATTCCGCTGTTGCTGCCACAAATCAGTATCGTGACCGGCCTGCAGATGATGTTGCTGTGGACCCACCTTGATGGCAGCTGGCTGGCCATGATCTGGATGCATCTGTTGTTCATCCTTCCCTATACATGGCTGATCATTGCACCAGCACATGCCGGGCTGGATCGCCGTTATGACCGCGTGGCGGCAACGCTGGGCATGCGGCGATGGCGGCGATTCCGGATGATCATTCTGCCACTGCTGGCACCAGCCCTGATGACTGTCCTGTTTCTGGGCATGTCAGTATCGGTCGCCCTTTATCTGCCAAGCCTGTTTGCCGGGGGCGGCAGGATCGCCACCATCACGACCGAGGCCGTTGCGCTGGCCGCCGGCGGCAGCCGGCAGGCGGCAGGCCTGGCTGCGATGTTGCAGCTTGCGATCCCCCTCGTCACATTCATCTGTCTTCAAGGCTGGTTTCGTTGGCGATTCGAAAAATTTGCCAGGATGCACGGTGGCGGTTTGCATTAGCGGCTTGCATTGACGGGGCATCATGCGCAGTCTCGTTTTGTGCACAACCACAACCAGTCTGCACGCAGCATATGCGCCTGTCAGCAGATACCTTTTTGTAATCAGCGGGTCACTTTCATCGTGTCTATTCGCATTCTCATCTATGGCGATTCAAACAGCTGGGGATATCTCGATGACGGGTCGGGCACCCGGTTTGAAGGCCGCTGGCCGGTCAGCATGGCCGCACAGCTGCTGACAGATGGTCATGATATCGAGCTGATTGAGGAATGCTTGCCGGGACGCACAACAAATATGGACGACCCGCAAGAAGGCGCGCATTTCAACGGGGCAACGCCGCTTCAGGCCATTCTGCTGTCGCAGCAACCCCTTGATCATGTGTTGATCATGCTTGGCACGAATGATCTGAAAGCACGGTTTGCGCGCAGTGCTGCCGATATTGTGGATGCCCAGATATCACTTGCCAGAACTGCCGCTGCATTGCCATGCGGGCCGGGCGGCTGGGCCAACACGGCGACACCCGCTGTGACACTGATATGTCCACCATGCCTTGGTATACGCGCTGATGATCCGGATTGGGAGCGTGCCGCCGAATGGCTGAATGGGCGGGCTACATCGACGATGGTGCCAAACCTGCTTGCAGCCGCGGCCCAGAAGGCCGGTATCGGATATATCAACGGCAATGACCACGCTGCCTCCTCTGCGCTGGACCCGATCCACTGGACCGGGGATACGCATATCGGCTTTGGCACTGCAATGGCCGCATACCTTGCGGCGCGGCTGTAGAGGCATGCTGTTCCGGGTATTTCTTCCCCTGATTTTTGTTGGGCTGTGGTCTTCGGCTTTCGTCACGGCCAAGGTCGGCGTTGTCTATGCAACGCCCTTTGCCATGTTGCTGGTCCGCTTTACGCTGGTCAGCCTGCTGTTTCTTGTGATGCTGCTGCTGGCCCGCTGGTGGCAGAGTTCGCGCGCCGCGCAAAAACAGCAAACAGGCATGGGCGCACCGCCATCCGTCATTCTGCTGACCGCGCTGGTCGGGGTGCTGCTGCATGGTATCTATCTTGGCAGTGTGTTCTTTGCGCTGTCTGTCGGGCTTTCGGCCGGAATTTCAGCGCTGATCGTATCTCTGCAGCCCATTCTGGCCTCGGTGCTGGCCATTTCACTGTTTTCCGAACGGCTGCGCATTCAACAGATTGC
>NYTO01000096.1 GCA_002683535.1 SAR116 cluster bacterium | reverse complement strand
CAACGCGGACCAGCGCCATCATCGGATCAAATCCGCGCGCAGACTTCATATCCATGATCGCGGCAGCGCGCGTCCCGAATGTCGACATGGGGCCGGCCAGCAATGCCCTGATATCGAGGCGTGGCGGCACGGCGGCCAGAAACAGCCCCTCTTTCGATCCGAAATAGCGGCCAATCAGTGCCACATTCACACCGGCGAGATCGGCGATTGCGCGCAGGCCAATGCCATCATACCCGAAATGCGTAAACTGGGTCCGCGCCGCCTGCAGGATNGCGTCGGCTGTCCGCANTGACACCGNTGTTGCCTGATCGTCCATNACAGNAGTTTAAACGATCGTATAAGTTTTTTCATCCTNAAAATATAAACGACCGTTTACATGTATTTTTTAGCAGATTTATACGATTGTTTAATTTNTTTCTATTTTGGTGCTGCTGACAGTGATCCGCGGATCTCCAGAGACGCGTCCAATTGGGTTGTGTGCGGATATGGGTGACCTTCCACCATATCAATCAATATATCAGCTGCCCGGGCACCCATTTTTCGATGTGGCACATGTACGGTGCACAGTTCGGGCGAGACAACACGGGCAATCTCGATGTCATCAAATCCGGTAATTGAAATGTCAGAAGGAACGTTGAAGCCCATTTTTTGGGCCTGTTTCATGGCTCCAACTGCCAGAACATCGTTGCCACAAAAAACAACAGTAGGCACAGTCCCGGATTCAACCAGCTGTTGGAATGCCATCGCCCCGGTTTCAATTCCATATTCGGTCTCAATGATATGAAGGTTCCCTGGTGATATATCTGCTTGATCCATGGCATGACGAACAGCCATGACACGCGCACGCGCGCGGTCATTTGATTCTATTGCTGCTGAGATCAGGCCAATTTTCCTGTGTCCAAACGCAATAACCTTGCACGCAAGATTGAACATGGCCTCAAAGTTATCAAAGCCGATGGATGGCAGCACAGCTTCCGGATCATGAGCCCAGGCAACAAGGGCCGGCACATTACGTGCCGCCAGATAGCTCAGGATCGTCTTGCTTCGATCGTGACCGATGAGAAGCAAGCCATCAGCACCACGTGCAATCAAGGCCCTCACCTGTTCTTCTTCAAGATCAGATTTATAGGACGAACTCGCGACGAGCAATGTATAGCCCTTTGCACGCAACCCGTCCTGAAATGCCTGCAGGCCACGGGCAAAAATGGCGTTTTCCATGGTAGGAATAATCGCGCCGATGGTATTCGTTCTCTTGGCTGCCATAACCCGTGCGCCAAAATTTGGCGTATAGCCAAGAGCCTTCACGGCGTCATCTACCCGTGCCCGGGTCGCCTTGCTGACCTGTTCTGGTGAATTCAAGCACCGCGAGACAGTCGCGGTGGATACAGCCGCCCGCCGGGCAACATCATCCAATGTTGGCACTGAGTTATTTGTCATCATCTTCCCAATTCAGGACAGCATTCATTTTCAATCAGATAATGATTTCCACGATTCAATCCATTCAACGCCCAGAGCGTAAAAGCAGCCATACCCAATAGCAACTCGAACCAGCGTATAATCTGTCTTGCCAAATGTAAGCCCTTACATTTAACGCTTGTATCTTTNCTATGTAAGCGCTTACAGTTTTANATGATGTCATGAGACTAGGAGATAAATCATGCTGCTAGCGGCGTCAGCATTGGCATTTGGGATATTTGCATCAAACGTGGTTATCGGGTCTGTGACCAGGTCACCTTTTTTGAATGACGTTTCTGAAATGCTGGTTTTGCTGGTAGCGGCAACATTGTTTGTCGCTGCCATATTGAAGAACGAAGCCAAGAACAAAGAATGACAATCTGAGTGGCTTGTTTTAGGAGGANAAGAAATTGAATAACGACACAAAAGAACTGAAGTCCCTTGAGCGGCGCAACTTCTTGAAACTTGCCGCGGGCGGCAGTTTCACGGCAGCGCTTATCGTTGGAGCCAACGGCATGCTGTGGTCGAAAGAGGCCATTGCACAAACAGCCGCCGAAGAGAAGGAGCGCGAAAACGCAGCTGATCACGTGATGACAGTTGCTACAGCATATGTGCTCGGCGCATCGCGCAGCTACCCGATTCTGCAGCTGGATCTGAAAGAAAACATCCAAAACGGAACGAATGGTAAAGTTTATGTAAAGCTTGCACCCGGCGGCCAGCTCGGCGCTGGTGGCGCGCTTGTGCAGAAAGTTCAGTCGGGCACCATCCAGGCTGCCCAGCATTCACTGTCCAACTTTGCGCCATTTGCCTCGACGGTTGACCTGATCAACATGCCTTACCTGTGCGGCTCGAACCAGCGCTTCACAAATCTGGTACATTCTGACTTCTGGAACAAGGAAGTTCACCCGAAAGTTGAGCAGAACGGTTTCAAGGCTCTGTTCTACGTCAACATTGACCCTCGGGTCGTTGCGGTTCGTAAAGGTGGTGCCGGAGCAGTTATCACGCCTGGCGATCTGTCCGGTGTGAAGTTCCGCGTCCCTGGATCGAAGATGCTTCAGCAATATTACCGGATGGTTGGGGCCAACCCGACACCTGTGGCCTGGGGTGAAACACCTTCAGCCATCAAGCAGGGTGTTGCTGACGCTTTGGATCCGTCCGTTGGTGCACTGTATGTATTTGGTTTCAAGGATATCCTGAGCCACGTCACATTCACACAGGCCGTTCCGGACAGTCAGGTTTATTCCTGTAACCTCGAATGGTTCAACAGCCTGCCATCAGACGTGCAGGAAGGTGTGATGTGGGGGTCTGAGATGACCGGTCATATGAACCTTGCAAAAGTGCCTGCTGCTCGTGGCTACGCGATGTCCGAGCTTGCCAAGTCAGGGGTTCAGTTCCACTCTCTCAGCGATGATCAGCTTGCTGAGTGGAAAGCTGCTGGCGGCTATCAGCGCTCTGAGTGGGATTCCTTCAAGAAGGATCTTGCGGGTTCAATGGCCAAATTCGGCAAATTGGAAGACGCCGCAAACACCCAAGGCAAGTACTACGTACACGACGCCTAAGATCAAAGGTGGGCACGAATTCGGTTTGTGCCCACCACTTCCTTTTTTCAGTTTTACCAACTGGGCTAAACGACCATCATGCAGACCAGACTGGTGAAAAATTATCTACGGCGCCCCTCTAGAACGAAATTGCCAATTCAGTGGCAAGACACCCTCGAAGGGATATATCCATGAACGCGCTGCGCCTCATAGACCAGAATGCCGAACGCTGGTTGCTTTTGATCTTTTACGTGATGCTTGTAACGACCATGGCCGTGGAAGTATTGCGCCGCGAGGTCTTTGCCTATTCATCAATATGGGGCGAAGAAATCGTACGCTATTCCTTTATCTATCTTGCCTGGATTGGTGCCGCAGCCGCTGTCAGGGACCGTGCGCATATTCGGATTGACGTCCTGTTGAACTACCTCGGGCCGCGCGCCAGGACGCTGACATATATTTTTGGTGACCTGATGATGATGGGCGTGGCTGTCATCGCCCTCTACTGGTCATTTGAAACTGTTCTGGTTTCTGCCAAATTCGGATCAGTCAGTCATGGCCTCAGAGTGTCCATGGTGTGGTTCCTCATGGCTGTTCCCATTGGATTTGCGCTTATGGTGTGGCGCCTTTTGCAGTCGCTCCGCAATGACATCAACAGCCTTCGTAACGGCACGCCCGTCTATGAAGGCAATAAACTTTTTGACTGAGTGATTTGGCGATGCTCTGGAACACACTTAATCAGACAGTAGAACTCGGCTGGGATTTTTATCTTCCAGTCATCATGTTTGTTGGTCTGATCGCTCTGGCGATTCCCGTCTGGGCAGCCATTGGTGCAGCTGCAATCACCATGTTGCTGATGTCCGGTGATCTGCCTCTCAGCCTTGTTGGTGAGAGTTTGTTCGACGGCATTGATGCATTCGCCCTAACAGCTGTGCCACTTTTCATCCTGACAGGAGATGTTCTTGTCCGCGCGGGGCTGTCACGCAAGTTTCTTGATGTTGCCGAAGCGTTGACCTGCTGGGCCAAAGGCGGATTTGGATCGGCCACTGTTCTGGTTTGTGGCATGTTTTCCGCCATCTCTGGCTCTGATGCAGCAGGGGCGGCGGCCGTCGGACGAATGACAATTGCCAGACTTGTCGAGTCTGGGTATTCACGCCCATATGCCTGCGCACTTGTTGCGGCGGGAGCCTGTACCGGTATCCTAATCCCCCCTTCGATTGCCTATATCGTCATCGGCCTTGTGCTTGGCATATCGGCATCAACCTTGTTCCTGGCCGCCGTCATTCCGGGACTTGCGATCCTGACAGCAATCCTGGTGACGAACATCGTCATGAACCGCATTCATGCCTATGAACAGGGCAGCCTGATCAGCTTTTCCGAATGGTTTGCCAGACTTGTGGCGTCTGTAAAATCGGGATGGTACGCATTCGTTGTTCCGGGGATCATTTTCTATGGCATTTTTTCCGGACGGCTGACCCCGACCGAAGCTGGTGCAACAGCTGTTATTGTAACCATTATCATCGGCTTCATTCTGGGAACGTTGAAACTATCCGACTTTCCGGCAATGCTGGTCAGCTCGGCCAAGGTTAACGGTGTCATTCTTCCCATCATCGCGTTTTCGCTGCCGCTGGCTCAAGCGCTTGCAATCATGGGAGTGCCACAGGGGTTTGTTGGCGCAGCGACCTCGCTCACAGATGATCCATATCTGCTGATCCTGATGATGATTGGCATTCTGATAGCGGCTGGATGCGTCATGGAAACGACGCCAAACATTGTTATTCTTGCGCCTATTCTCAAGCCGCTTGCCGATAATATCGGCATGAATGAGATCCAGTTTTGTGTAATGATGATCACGGCTCTTGGCGTTGGATTTATCACGCCGCCATTGGGGCTGAACCTGTTTGTAGTATCGGGCATTACCGGCGAGTCAATTTTGAGAATAGCAGCGCGCGCCGTACCTTTTGTCCTCTGCATGCTTGTCGTGGTGCTGCTGATTGCATTCGTGCCAGCAATTTCGACAAGTTTATTACCTGAAATTTACCAATAGGGTTCCCAGACTATGACACGCATATATCTGAAAGAGTCAAATCGCACATCTACAACCGGCGCGTCGGATGTCTCGGCGACGGTTCAGAAAATCCTGAATGATATTGAAGCTGGCGGTGACGCTGTCGCGCTGGAATATGCGGCGAAGTTCGACAAGTATGAAGGCAACATCATTCTGACGCAGGAGGAAATTGATGCGGCGTGCAAGCTGGTGCCTGAAAAGGTAAAGGATGACATCCGCTTTTCACACGACAATGTCCGCCGATTTGCCGAGCAGCAGAAAAAAACCATTGCCGATATAGAGTTTGAAGTCGTTCCCGGCCTTGTTGCTGGCCAGCGCGCCATTCCGGTCAGCGCTGCCGGTTGCTATATTCCTGGTGGCCGTTACAGCCATATCGCCAGCGCGGTAATGACCGTAACCACAGCCAAGGTGGCCGGGTGCGAATCGATTATCGCATGTTCCCCGCCACGTCCAGGCGTAGGTATTGCTCCGGCCATTGTATTTGCAGCCCATATTTGCGGCGCCGACAAGATCATGGCCATGGGTGGCGTTCAAGGCATCGCCTCAATGACCTTCGGACTGTTTGGCATGCCAGAGGCCAATATCCTTGTCGGCCCCGGCAACCAGTTTGTTGCGGAAGCCAAGAGAATTCTCTTTGGCCGCGTTGGCATCGACATGATTGCCGGCCCCACGGACAGTCTCATTCTGGCTGATGCGAAAGCCGACGCCATGATTGTGGCCACTGATCTGGTGTCGCAAGCTGAACATGGCTACAACTCGCCCGTCTGGCTGGTGACCGATGATCGGCCACTGGCTGAAAAAGTCATGGAGCTGGTGCCAACCCTGATCGACAATCTGCCTGAAACAAATCGTGACAATGCGGCAGCGGCATGGCGCGATTATGCCGAGGTAATTCTTTGCTCAGACCGCGAGGAAATGGCGGCCACATCCGACGAATACGCACCAGAGCATTTGACGGTTCAGGCCGAAGATCTGGACTGGTGGCTGGACCGCCTGACATGCTATGGCTCGCTGTTCCTTGGTGAAGAGACAACAGTCTCATATGGAGACAAGGCGTCAGGCACCAACCACGTCCTGCCAACATCCGGTGCGGCGCGATATACCGGTGGGCTGTCAGTTCATAAATACATGAAAATTGTGACCTGGCAGAAATCCCCCCGCGACGGCGCAAAACAGGTCGCCGAAGCAACGGCTCGCATTTCACGTCTTGAAGGTATGGAAGGCCACGCCCGTGCAGCCGATGTCAGGCTTGCAAAATATTTTCCTGATGAAGTCTTCGATCTGACAGCAAATGACTAACCCTATCGGCCTCTTTGACCTGACTGGCAAAATTGCTTGTGTTACCGGTGCCAGTTCCGGCCTTGGATTAAGGGCCGCAGACACTCTCCTGGCAGCTGGCGCGCAGGTTGTGGGTGTGGCGCGTCGTCGGTCGCGTTTGGCGCAATGGCAAGCTGCAGGCGGAGACAACGCAGCGTTTGTCGTTGCAGATGTTGCTGATCGAGAGAATTTGGACGAACTTAAATCCGCAATTTGCACGCCCTTTGGTGCACCTGATATAATTGTTCACGCTGCCGGGGTCAATCTACGTCAAACCGCCAACGAAGTGACTGCTGCGGGCTGGGACACGACTATTGCCCTCAATTTATCAGCGCCCTTCTTTCTCAGTCAGGCGCTGGCACCCCACATGCAGGCCAAGGGGTGGGGCAGGATTGTAAATTTTGCCTCGCTGCAAACATTTCGCGCCTTTCCTGGTGGCATAGCCTATGGCGCAACCAAAGGCGCCATTGCACAGCTTACCCGCGCAATGGCTGAAGCCTGGTCACAGCATGGTATTATGGCCAATGCCATTGGCCCCGGCTTCTTTCCCACCGAGCTTACCGCTGCGGTGTTTGCTGATAATGACAGGGCAGCACGTAACGCTGGGCAAACATGTGTGAATAGAAATGGGGCGCTCGAGGATTTGGACGGGCCTCTGCTGTTTCTGTGTTCTGATGCGTCAAGCTATGTGACAGGCCAGGTGCTGATGGTTGATGGGGGATTCACGGCAAAATGAAGGCTCTTATTTATGATGGCCCCGAAACTTTGGAGTTTCGGGACGCGCCAGATCCGGTTCCACAGGATGGTGAACTCCTTATCCGCGTCGAGGCATGCGGTATCTGTGGTTCCGATATGCACGCCTATCTTGGACATGATGAGCGCCGTCCAGCGCCACTCATTCTGGGTCATGAAGCGGCTGGGACAATATCCGGTGGCGAACGAGACGCCGAGCGTGTGACTATCAATCCACTGGTCACATGTGGCACCTGCGCTGACTGTGTCTCTGGTCGTGGCAATCTCTGTGCTAACCGCCAGATAATTTCCATGCCGCCACGTGAAGGGGCCTTTGCCCAATGGCTATCAATACCAGAAACAAATGTTATCAAGATTCCTGATCATGTGTCTTTCGAAAAGGCAGCCCTGGCCGAACCGATCGCGTGTGGCTGGCATGCCTCGCGCCTGGCGACCAGCCTTGTTTCAACGCATGGCGCGTCAGCGCTGGTGATAGGCGGCGGGGCTATCGGTCTTGGCAGTGCCCTCAGCCTCGCAAATTTTGGCGTTAAGGACACTGTGATCCTTGAGCCGAATGCTGATCGCCGGGCAATCGTCGAGCAAGCGGGTGAACACCGGGCCATTGAACCTGATCAACTGGATCCAAATGGCCAGTTCGATATCGTAATTGATGCTGTCGGTTATTCTTCAAGCCGCACGCTGGCCTGCCAATATGCCCGTCCGGGCGGGGTCATCATGCATATCGGCCTTGGAGAAGCAAGCGGCGGCATCGATCCACGGCGCCTGACATTGCAGGAAATTACCTTTATGGGCACTTATACCTACACGCCCGAAGATTTCCAAAACACTGCGGCGGCAATCTTCAATGGTGACCTTGGCTCATTGGACTGGATAGAGATGCGTGACCTCAAAGATGGCGCGGCAGCTTTTTCCGATCTCAGGGCTCATAAAGTGGCGTCACCGAAAATTATCCTGGCTCCATAGGTTTTTAAGCCGGGCGGCAGTAATACAGAACAAAGAGAGAGATCAACTTTCATCTCGCAGAAAAGTTACAGAGAGAGACAAAATGCAAGAGGATATTAACAAAAGGATCGTCGATGACTTTGTTGCGAATGACGTATCTTTCGTGACAACAGTGCCCTGCAAGCAGCTGGCCGGGGTCATTGACGAAATTGATGCACGCAAGGAAATCCGTCATATCCCGTCCAACAAGGAAGATGAGGGCATGGGTTTATGCGCTGGCGCCTTCATGGGAGGCAAGCGGCCTGCAATCATCATGCAGAACACGGCTATCGGCGTGACAATCAACACATTGGCGACCCTCACACAGTTCTACAGAATGCCACTTCCGATGCTTATTTCTTATCGTGGTGAACTTGGAGAGCCTGTCGCTTGTCAGGTTGAGATGGCTGTTCATACAAAGTCGTTGCTGGCACAGCTTCATATTCCAACTTATCATTTTCACCATCGTGATGATGTAGAAGAACTCGACAAAATCCTGAAATACACATTTATGTGCAACAAGCCAGTTGCCATCCTGACAGACGCATCCTTTTGGGGAGGGTACTGAGATGATTAGATCAGAAATACTAAAGGAAATTGCGCCTATCCTCCGCGATCAACTGGTGGTCTGCAATATCGGGATTCCCAGTCAGGAACTCCATGCAATCGATGATCAGCCAACCAACTTCTATATGCTCGGCACCATGGGGCTGGCATCTTCAATTGGATTGGGGCTTGCACTTTCTCAGCCAAAACCGGTCATTTCGATTGATGGTGACGGATCTGTGCTCACGAATTTGGGAACGTTGCCGACGATAGCGAACAACCCGGCCAACAACTTCATCCTGCTGATTGTCGATAATGGCTCCTATGGTTCCACCGGGGATCAACCAACTTATGCTGGACGAAAAACGTCGCTTAGCAAAGTTGCCGAGGCATGTGGTTGTGAAAGGGTGATTGAATGTTCTGCTGAAAATACTGGCACAGTACTTCAAGAAGCCCTGGATTCTGGACAAATGACAATTATCGTCTGCAAGTGCGAAAGCGGCAATGCGAAGATGCCAGTCATAACCATGGATCCTGTCACAATTCGCGATCGCTTCATGAGCGCCATAGAGGCCTAGCCCATAAAGGCCTAACAGGGCACGTGGAACGGATCTTCTCGAACCGTTCACCGACTTTTTATCTGAGCATGGCTGTCAGTTCGGGGGCTACGCGATCAAGCCCTCTGGACAGGTCTAGCAGCTGACTGAGTCGCCATCGCACGCTGACGCCGCGCTTCTTCCAGCATCTTCACTGCCAGCACAGACAGCAGATAATAGGCAGCGAACTGGTCCAGCAGCGCATCGGTCAGCACCGTATCCGGATCATCTGCGGCCTTGCCAGATGGGGCGGACCGGCTCATCGGTCGACTGGCAATCCTGAAGGCACCCGTTCGGGAACACCAAAGGGTGGATTGGCGGTGCTGGCGCCAGTCAGCGCGCTCATGAAGTCAATCAGCGCCCCGATCTCGTCTTCGGCAAGCTGGCGCGGTTTGATATCAATCTTGGCGCGGACACGGGCGATTTCGAACCGGTCTTGCCACACCACGAAATCTATTGCGGCCAGCCACGGCGCGTCTGGAAGCTGTGCCATATGTGTCTGCCACGCATCGAAACTGCCCTGCGGATCGAGGTGATGGCGGATGATTCCGTCAAGATCAGCATAGGCCCCGTTATGGCCATATGGCGCTGTCAACGCGACATTTCGCAGTGACGGCGTACGAAAGCGGTAGGCGTCATCAAGGTCATCCGTCTCGCCCATCCGCCCGACATCGCGCGTATAGGGGTCAAACCGGCGGGTGCGCCCGGGCCCGAATGGGGGAATTGCCAGCGCATGAAATTTCTGGTCCGTCAATAACGGCCCGCTATGACATTCGGCGCATCCTGCCTTGCCGTAAAACAATTCGGCCCCGCGCTGCTGGCGCAGCGTCAGCGCGCCCCTTTCACCCGCAAGGAATCTGTCAAAAGGCGCATCATCAGACCTGAATTCGATGGCAATGAACGCCGCCAGCGCCTCGCCAATATGGGCAATGGTTACGTCCTCTGCGGCATCCAGATCATCGAACGCAGCGACAAACATATCACCATATTCGGGGATCACCCGTACACGTTTGGCAAGAATTGGCCAGACCGCATCTATCCGGTCATGCAGCGCGCCGGCAACCTCGTTTTCCTTCGGGTTTCCGGCCATCTCGAACTGTGCGGTCATCGGGAAAATAGCCTGCGTTCCCAACACGCTTTCCAGCCCGTGTGGCAGCCATTCCTCGGCCGGTGTATTAAAGCCGTTGTCAAAATCATCGGCCAGTGCCAGCCGCCCGTCATGGAACAGGACTGTGAAGTTCTTTGCCGCCAGATTCCACAGCGCACTGGCATTGCGCGGAATGCGTTTGTGTATCCGCGACTCACCCCTGCCCGGGTGGCGGTCCGGCCCCACGCCAATTCCACCCTCACCAATGCCAAGCGACAATCCGTCCGTGCCGCCAAAGCGGTGATGATGACAGGTGCCGCAGGAAATATTCCGGTTGCCAGACAGAATCTTGTCATAGAATAACAGCTGTCCGATCTTGGCGCGATCTGCCGAAAAGCTATGATAGTCAGCATCACTCATCGGTGCCGGGAATACGGAAGCCACCGATGGCACGCCAGCAAACAGAAAAACAAGAATTGAGATCAGATGAACATTCTTCATTATAGCAAGGCAAGAGCCCCGGTAATTGCGATCGCACTTATTCTGCAACTGGCCATGGCCGCAGCGCAACCGGCCTATGCCGAAATTGAACATGCGCGCGACCTTATGGAGGCCAGCCGGTTCGAAGAGGCATACAAGCAACTGTGGCCGGCAGCGCGGTCCGGCAATGCCGATGCTGAAGAGCTGATTGGCGTGATGTACGCAATGGGCCTTGGCGTTGAACAGGACCATCAGCGCGCGTTTGAATGGTATCTGCGCTCGTCCATGAAGGGCCATCCGGGTGCGCAATCCGGTATCGGCTGGTACTACGAGCTTGGCCTTGGCATGCCGGCGCCCGATCTGGTGCGCGCCTATATGTGGTATGTGCTGTCGGCCATTGGCGGCGACCCTGACGCGGCCATAAGCCAGGAAGAAGTAATCAAGAAAATGACATCTGAGCAAATAGAAGAAGCGCATGAGCTGATTGATGACTATCGGGTGTGGCTCTATCCGTTCAGATAGGATGAAAAGGGGCGGGCAACCGATGAAGGCTGCCCGCCAGCAACAAGTTCCGGACGTTTACATCAGGTCCTTTTTGCGGCCGTCATTAATGTCGGCTTCAGCATCTACTACGGCACTGGTCAGCGCGTTGAAGATCTTGTCGCCACCATCAACATTCGACTTGAACCAGTCATAGACCGGTGCAGCAGCGTCCTTGAATGCTGCCTTTTCTGCAGGTGTCGGAACGTACAGATCACCACCACCGGCAACAAAATCAGCATAGGCCTGAATCGACTTGCGCTTTGGCGAAGCAAAGGTCGCCTGCTGCAGCTGGGCAAAGCCATCCACAACCACACGACGCATTTCTTCTGGCATGGCCGTAAATGTGTCATTGCTCATCCACCACAACGCGCCCATATAGGCGTGGCCATCGAGCGTGACATATTGCAGACCCGCATCAGGGAACTTCATGCCCATGATGTCGGTGATGCCGTTCTTGGAGCCTTCGACAACACCTGTCTGGAAGCTGGTAAACAGCTCTGGCCATGGAATCGGTGTTGGGGATGCACCCAGCGCACGAACCAGTTCCTGCGGCAGATCAGCAACAACCGTACGAATCTTCAGCCCGGCCATATCGCCCGGATTCTGAACACGCCGCTTGGTGTTGGCAAAGTTGCGCCAGCCACCGGTATTGCCGATGGTCATCAGGCGAATCTTCCCCCCTGAATCATCAAGCGCCATGTCACGCATGGTGCGGGTGAAGTCACTTGAAAGAACATGCTCGGCAACCCGATCATCAGCCATCAGATATGGCAGATCGAGAACCTGGACATACGGGAAAATACCAGCGGCACCGCCCGATGTGGAAATATACACATCGATAGACCCGTCAGCTACGCCCTGAAGGCACTCCGCGCCTTTCGAACAAAGCTGCGTGCCGATGAAGAGTTCAACAGCGATGGCACCGTTCGAGGCACTCTCTACATAGTTCTTGAAAACAATCAGACCGTCATAGTCCTCGTCATTCTCATTGGAATTGGCAGTCGCACGAATGGTGTAATCGGCTGCCTGTGCCACACCAGTAACCGCCATCATGGCCGCCACAAGCGTCGCCTTAAGAAACCCTGCTTTCATTTGGTCCTCCCTGGGTTCAAAGGTCAGTCAACAAACCCGGTTAGTCTGGGTATTGTCATTGAAATGGCCGGAACATAGGTGATCAGAAAGATCGTCGCGATTTCAACTGCCAGAAACGGCAGTATGGCGCGTGCGATATTCTCGATCCTCTCTCCCGACACGGATGATGCCACAAACAGCACCAACCCCATTGGCGGTGTGGCAAGCCCCACCGTCAAATTCACACTCATGATTATGGCAAAATGCACAGGATCAATACCCATGCTGACAAAAATGGGGCCCAGAATAGGACCCAGAATAATGATGGCCGGCCCAGCGTCCAGAAACATGCCGACAACAAACAGCAGCATGTTGATCAAAAACAGCAGGATAAGCGGATTCTCTGAAATGGACAGAATGAGAGCTGCCAGAATTTCTGGCGCATGGCTGAGGCTGACAACAGTCTTGAACGCCATCGCCGCACCAACCAGCAGCAGCACCACAGCCGATGTCAGCGCGGCGCGCGCCATCACATCAGGAAGGTCTCTTATCTGTATCGTTCGCATGACAAACAGACCGATAAAGACGGCATAGCCGACAGCAACAGCCGCGGCCTCGGTCGGGGTGAAAATCCCGCCCAGAATGCCGCCAAGGATGATCACCGGTGTCATCAGCGGGAAGAACGCCTTCAGGCTGGCCCCGCCGCGTTCTCGCCAGCTGTAGCGTCGTGTGGCCACCGGAAAATTATAGCGATCCGCCATCCATGACACTGTCAGCATCAGACCAACACCAACAAGTATGCCCGGCACGATGCCCGCAAGGAACAGCGCGGCGACGCTTTCACCCATGACATAGGCATAGATGATCATGATGCCGGATGGTGGAATAATCGGGCCGATCACCGAACTTGCCGCCGTGATGGCAGCCGAGAACTTGCGTGAATAGCCCTGCTTTTCCATTGCCGGGATCAGCATGGAGCCAAGCGCCGACGTATCTGCCACTGCCGATCCCGACAGGCCGGCAAACAGCATTGAAGACAATATGTTCACATGCGCCAGACCGCCACGAAGATGCCCCATCATCGCTTGCGCAAATTCGACCAGCCGTTCGGTTATCCGGCTGCGATTCATCAATTCGCCGGCCAGCATGAAAAACGGAATTGCCATCAGCGGAAAACTGTCAATGCCGTTATACACATTGCGGTAGAGCAGCGTGATATCGCGCTCCTGCCCGTTCAGCCACAACAACAGGCCCGGCGCCGATAACAGCGCAAACATCACCGGCAGACCTAGCAGCAGGAACATCAGAAAGACGGGAAGGAACCAGATTAGCATCAGCCTGGCTCCACCGCTTTTGTGCCGGGGACAGGGCGCAGATGATTATCCCCACCCAGAAATGATACCAGCGATCGCAGGATCAACTCGACATTGACGACAATCATCAGGCAGACGCCGGTAAACAGCGACATATACATCCAGGCCAGCTTCAGCTTCTGCGCCTTCATCCCGAACAGCCCAAGGGGCAGACGCAGCGAAGAACTCGCAAACAGCCAGCCAGAATTGACATGCTTCCAGCCAAGCTGAACGGCGATCACCAGAACCAGCAGCGACAGGCACAAAAGCAGGATAGAGATGACTTTCAGAACCGGGGCCGGAAACAATTCCAGAAGGCCGGTTATCGCCACCATACCGCCCTGACGCAGCGCCACCGGTGCCATCAGCCCGGTCAGCCACAGCATCATGAAACGGGCTGCCTCGTCCGGCCACGGCAGGGCGTTGTTCAGCACATAACGGAAGAACACCTGCAGCAGAATGACGATCACCATAATGGCAATCGCAGCCACCGACAGGTTGCGGCCAATCCGGCCAGCCCAGTCGTTGAACCATTCAAGCGGTTTCAGGATTGTCAGTAGAAGTGCCATGCGGGCAGTTGTTTTCCTCCGGTTAACCTTACAGCCTGGCGGGTTGATCCCGCTCTGCGCCGTTGTTGTCTTGTGCTATCTTAGGGCACCTCTTCGCCAAGTGCCGCCGTATAGATTTCATACCATGTCTGGCGGTCGACAGTTACCTCGGCAGCTTTGCCGAAACCGGCAATGCGCTGCAGATTATTGGTTCCCATGACCGGCATGATCCGTGCCGGATGCGCCATCAGCCAGGCTATTGCAACCGACGTAACATCGCTGCCAAGCCGGGCAGCCACATTGCTGATTTCCGCGTGCAGCGCCTGATTTTCCGGGCTGAACAGCGCGCCGCCCGCCAGCGGCGACCAGGCCATCGGTGCGATGCCGCGCTGCTGCAGGCAGGCAATATCACCATTGGTGAAAGGCGCGTGGTGCAGCACACTGATTTCAATCTGGTTGGTGACAATTGGTGTCTTCATGGCCGACTGCAGCAGATCCATGTCCCACGACCGAAAATTCGAAACACCAACGGCACGGATTTTTCCCGATGCCACCAGATCATCCAGNGCCGCACCTGTTTCATGATGATCCATCATCGGATCAGGTCGATGGATCAACAGCACGTCAATATGGTCGATCCCCATCAGTTGCAGGGATGTGTCCACCGATGCAGTGATGTGCGCGCGCGAGGTATCATAATATTTTACCCGCGCCGCCGCATGCCGTCCGGCAGGCGCAACGATATCGCATTTGGTTACAATCTCGATCTGCTCGCGCAGGCCGGTTCCCTTCAGCGCGTTGCCAAGCACCTCTTCGGCCATATAGCCGCCATAGATATCGGCCTGGTCCATGGTGGTGATGCCCTGTGCCAGACAGGATTCAATTTTCGCCTGTACATGCGCCGGTGATGTATCGCTGTCTTCGGCAAGTCGCCACATGCCATAGACGATCCGCGACATCGACAGATCTGTGCCAAGCGTTACGCGTTCCATCAACGTCTCTCTCCTGCGGCCAGCGGCGTTGCCGGCACCTTGTCAGGCACGCGTCCATACACTTCGGGAAGCGAGCATGTCTCCAGATGCGGCATTACATGTGTGCCAAAATGCCGACATTCATCAATATGCGGATAACCGGACAGGATGAAAGCACGGATGCCCATCTTTCTGTAGGCTTCGAGCTCTGACAGAACCTGATCGGCCGACCCCACCAGCGCCGCACCGCATCCCGAACGCGCACGCCCGACACCTGTCCACAGATGCGGTTCGATAAAGCCTTCCATGTCGGCCAGTTCACGATTGCGCGCTTGCCGCGCCACGCCCAGCGATGTGCTGTCCAGCGCACGATCCCTGATTTCGGTTCCCTTGTCATCATCCAGCCGCGAAACCAGCTCGGCCGCATATTCGCGGGCTTCGGCCTCGGTATCCCGCACAATGACATGACAGCGCAGCCCGTAATCTAGTGTCCGGCCATAGCTGGCCGCGCGCTCATGAACCGCCTTCATGCGTTCAGTAAGGTCGGGCCTTGTTTCCGGCCACATCAGATAGACGTCACAGAACTCGCCACACAGATCGAGCGCGGGCGGAGAATACCCTCCAAAATACAGCAGCGGACCTCCATTCTGCTGATATGGCCGCGCCGGATCAGTGGTCAGCCCTTCGAACTGATAGATATTGCCCTCATGGTTGATTTCGTCCTGCGACCAGGCCTGTTTCAAAATCTGCACAACCTCGCGTGAGCGGTTGTAGCGAAAGGCGCTGTCTTCGGTTTCACCGGGAAAATCAGAGGAAATGATATTGACCGTCAGCCTGCCTTCCAGCATGTGATCCAGCGTGGCCAGCGTTCGGGCCAGCATGATCGGCTGCATCTCGCCACATCGCACGGCAGCAAGCAGGTTGATCTTGCTGGTCAGCGGCGCACAGCCGGCAACAAATGAAAGCGTATCCTGACCGACCTGATATGAGGACGGGCACAGGATATTGCCAAATCCCTGCGTCTCGGCCTCGCGCACAATGTCTGAACAATGCGCCCATGATGATCGCAGCGCACCCTCTGGCACGCCTAGATAGCGATAGTCATCAGAACACAGTGCCGCAAACCATGCATACTCGGCAGCATCAAGGTCTGGCGACGTAATAGGTACGATACTCACTCGTCCAGCCCTTCCCCTTACAGTCAAACATTGCTATTGGCGTATCAGGCGGTGTACGGTAAATCAATAGTATATCAATTTTGTAGATTGTTAGTGTCCGGAATGCAGCAGGAACCTATGACCGATCCCGTACCAGACGGCGCAAATTTGCCGATCTATCAGCAGATCGCCGGCACATTGCGGCGCGGGATCATGACAGGACAGCTTGTTGACGGACAGCCATTGGCCCCCGAGCGACAACTGGCCCAGCAGTTTGGTGTCTCGGTTGTCACCTTGCGCAAAGCCCTGCAATTGCTGGCAAATGACGGCATGCTGCGCCGCCGTCAGGGATCTGGCAATTACGTGAGTGCACGCGCCGACCCTGAACAGAAATATGGTTTCTTCAGAATCGAGACTCTCGCCGGCGGCGGTCTGCCGACGGCTGACTATCTGTCTGTCGACCGGCAGCCGCGTCCGGCCCGTCTGCCCACTTTCGGGACCAGCGATGATGTCTGGCGAATCCGGCGGTTGCGCGCGCTCGATTCGCTGCCGGCCGTGCTGGAGGAGATATGGCTGGATGGCAGCTGTGCCGAACAGCTGGACATGGCTAAATTGCCTGAATCCCTCTATGCGTTCTACCAGTCAGAACTTGGATTCTGGATATCGCGCGCCGAGGACAGCGTTGGCGTCGGCACTGTCCCGCATTGGGCGCCCGATATTTTCGGCCTTGATGAAAACAGCCCAAGCGGTGTAGTTGACCGGCTCGCTTGGGCCCAGGGGCCTGACGCCATCGAATATTCGCGAAGCTGGTTCAACCCGGCCATCGCCCGTTATGTTGCACGGCTGATTTAGGGAGATTTTCAGATGACCGAACGCCACCTTCGCTATGGCATTGTCGGCTGCGGGATGATGGGCCGCGAGCATATTCGCAACATCAACCTACTGGACAATACAAGCATTGCTGCGGTTCTTGAACCCGATGCTGACATGCGTGCGGCAACTGCAAAGCTTGCCCCCGACGCCGCCTTTGTCGAAGATGTCAGTGCAATGGCACAGCGTGATGATATCGATGCGCTGGTCATCGCGTCACCCAACCACCTTCACATCGATCAGATTGAGATGCTGTCGGCAAATCCGCGCCCGCTTCTGGTGGAAAAGCCGCTTTATACCGATACAGCGCAAGCCGCCCGCCTTGAGGCCATTGCCGCTTCATATAACGCACCAGTTTGGGTGGCGATGGAATATCGCTATATGCCCGCTGTCCGCCGCCTGATTGATGAAATTCCGGCATCAACCGGCGATATGAAAATGCTGACGATCCGCGAGCATCGCTTCCCGTTCCTTCCAAAGATCGGTGACTGGAACCGCTTCAACAGCAATACAGGCGGCACGCTGGTCGAAAAATGCTGTCACTTTTTCGATCTGATGCGTCTAATTACCGGTGGTGAGGCCATGCGGGTCATGGCGTCGGCGGGACAGGCAGTCAACCATCTGGATGAATGCTATGAAGGCAAAATGCCGGATATCTGGGACCATGGTTTTGTGCTTGTCGACTTTGACAATGGTAAGCGGGCGATGCTGGAGCTGTGCATGTTTGCCGAAGGATCACGCTATCAGGAGAAAATTTCGGCTATTGGATCAACCGGTATGGTTGAAGCCTTCGTGCCCGGTCCGACAAGGTTCTGGCCCGATGATGCGGGACCGCCGCCTGTTGCCGAGCTGGTTGTCTCGCCGCGGTCAATGACCGGCGGGCGGCGTGAGGAAATTGCGGTCGATCCTGCCTTGCTGGCTGCAGGCGACCATAATGGCGCAACCTTCTATCAGCATGAACGGTTTGCCGCCGTGGCCCGTGGCACGGGCAATATCGAGGTTGGTCTTGATGATGGCGCGAAGGCTGTTGCCATCGGGCTTGCAGCGCAGATCAGCGCCGCCAGCGGCAAGGCGGTTATGCTGGGCTGAACCCCGCGCGCACAGCACTGCCGCCTCGAGTTGAAAATACAGGTTCAAAAATATCGAAGACTGGAAACAGACTTCTTAGCTGGCTAAGCCACTTCTGTCACCGGGGATGCGCTGGCAAGCCATGCTGTCAAACGTTTGGCCGCCTGATCATCAAGAACCAACCCCAGTTTTGACCGACGCCACAATATGTCATCTGCCGTCACCGCCCATTCATGCTGTCGCAGCCAGTCAACTTCGCGCGCATAGAGCGTGCCACCAAAACAGACGC
>NYTO01000095.1 GCA_002683535.1 SAR116 cluster bacterium | reverse complement strand
GGGGGGCTATAGCTCAGCTGGGAGAGCGCTACAATGGCATTGTAGAGGTCAGCGGTTCGATCCCGCTTAGCTCCACCATCCCTTTCAGACAAGAACGAGAACAGCGCCTTCGGGCGCTTTTTCTTTGCCCGCCATGTCGCGGTCACGGTTGATCAGACCGACCGCCTTCAGCAGAGTCATATCTTGGAAAGCGCATATTTGATCGCCTGCGCAGCGCAAAAGCTGCCCAGTGTTCAGCAGGTATATTATGGTGCTGGAACAGATCGGGCGAATACGCCCCGGCTGCGAGATATCAGCGTATCAGGCGGCGGCTTCGCGGCTTGCCGCCATGGCAGCTTCCAGCTGGGCAATGTTCTGCGCGCCGCGAATCGCATCGGCATTCTGGTTCAGCGAATCGGTAACAAAGCGAATCGCGCCAAGATAGCTTCCCTGGCTTTCAGGGGCACCCAGCACAATGCTGACAATGTCAACGGGCCTGCCATCTGGCGAATCGAAATCAACGGGCTGGTCAAGGCTGGCGACAAGGATTGTTGTCTGCTGCAGTTGATCAACNGTTGCGTGGGGCAGGGCNATGCCGTTGCCAACCGCCGTNGTGCCCAGCTTTTCACGGGTNACCAGGGCNGAAAGGATGGCGCGCTGACAGACGCCTGTTTCGGCTCCTGCAATGTCGCTCAGCTCTTGCAGGACCTGCTTCTTGCTGGATGCAGGCAGTTTGCACGCCAGCAAGGCTGGCATGTAGGTCGTGTCATTCATGATATCAGGCGTNTCCCCGCTACGATGGGTCNGGCGGCAGNACATTCCCTTTGCCAACCGACACCAAGGGCGCGGAAGCTAGAACCATGCNGCAGACCTGTCAACCCGGTATCCACCGGACCNGGAAATCTGTCGCCATGCGTTTTTGAAAGCGTCAAATGGTGAAGCGGTCGCCAAGATAGACGTCGCGGACGGCCTTGTGGTCAATGACCTCGTCAGGCGTGCCTTCCATCAGCACAGTGCCGTCATAGATGATGTAGGTGCGGTCGACGATATCCAGTGTCTCACGCACATTATGGTCGGTGATCAGGACCCCCAGNCCATGTTCCTTCAGCTGCCCGATCAGATTGCGGATATCATTGAGCGCAATCGGGTCNATGCCGGCCAGCGGTTCATCCAGAAGAAGGAATGTCGGGCGCAGCGCCAATGCGCGGGCAATCTCCAGGCGGCGGCGTTCACCGCCAGACAGGTTGACCGACAGCGTGTTNCGCAGATGCGCAATCGAAAATTCNGCCATCAGATCGTCAAGAATCGCGTCATGGTCGCCCTTGCCACCCTCGGTNGATTCAAGAACGGCGCGAATATTCTGCTCAACAGTGAGGCCACGAAAAATGCTGGATTCCTGAGGAAGATAACCCAGCCCAAGACGGGCGCGGCGGAATACCGGCATCGTGGTTATGTCGTTGCCATCCAGCTGGACATTGCCTTCATCTGCAGGCAGCAGCCCCGAAATGATGTGAAAAGTGGTTGTCTTGCCGGCCCCGTTTGGCCCCAGAAGGCCAACAGCCTCGCCGCGCTGCAAGCGAAGCGACACATTGCGCACAACCCGCTTGCCCTTGAAACTTTTGCCGATACCACTGGCTATCAGCCCGTTTTTTGTATCCACCAGCCGCGGGCGTTCCATCTGCCGGATACGTTCTTCAAAGTCTGATGTTGTCATAAAGCCAGCTTAATGTTCCAGCCNGGTCCAGCTGTCTGTACGGCCCCGATAAGGCAGGGCAAGTGTGCTGTCAGGCATGTCGTTANGTTCCNGNTCGTTGGCACGATAACGCGTTTATCTGGCCACGGCATCCATTATTTGCCAAAAACCTGTTTTTTTTCAAGCATCTGAAGTTCCAAAGGATTGAAGATTCGTTAATGGCGAGGATCGCCTGTCAAGACAGGCTAGTTGGTGACAAGAACGCCGCTGACGCGCCCGCCTGANTTGTCAGACAGGATGCGGCTGTTGCCGGACGCAAAATCCATTTCGGCCCGCCCGCCCTGCATCGTGCTTTTGCCGTCTGAAATTGTCACATTGCCAACCAGTGTGGCCTTGTCGGNCTGCGCAAGGTAGATCACGCTGTCCCCTGANGCGGTGCTGCCATCAGCTGTCAGAATATCAACCGNGCCTTCGCCCTCAACCCGCTCCAATGTNCCTTCCTTGTCAAAAAAGGCGTTTATCATGTTGCCGGCAAAGCGTTCATTCTCNGCGTTGATATAGACGGCGTCGCCGGTTGCTGTCATTTGCTGTGTGTCATCCTCGAATGTCACCAGTATGATTTTGCTTTCTGCAGAGATGTTGCCATTCTTGCCTTTGACGCGCGCGGCCGGACCATCGACCCGATAGCCACTGCCATCCACATTGTAGATGATCTTCTGACCCGTCGCATTGCCTTGTGCATCGCTGAAGGTTACATCGCCGGTGCCGGTGATCTTTTTGATCGCGCGCTCTTCTGCATCTGGATCATAGGTTGCGACCAGTACATTGCCGCTGATCGTTGTATCGCCCTTGGTGGCGATGGCGTTGCCGCGGGCGNTATANCGCCCNGCTTCCTGGTCCCATTCCAGAAGNTCATCCGCCTCGATCCGCATTGNTTCATCGTTCTGCGCCATNACCGGCGGGGCGACCNTCAAGGCAAGGCTGGCAAATGCCAGNGCCACAAGCGCNGGGCGTATCAACGCATCCGGTCCTGCCATGGCGCGGATTGCCCCCGACAGTGCCTGCTTCACCCTGTCGGTCGCTGCGTTGTACATATCTGAACTGTACATCTCTGAATTGTACATCTCTGCCTCTCTGGTGGCCTTGCCACAATAGATCCCGTATTTCCCAGATTATTCATCGCCAGTGTTGTTGTGTAGGGTCATTCTGGCATCGCCCTTGAAAATGATCCGCTTGCCGCGGTTGCTCACTTCCATTGCATTGGCTGTCACAACATCGCCGCTGCGCTCCATACGTACAGGTTCGGAACTGACCATACTGCCTTCATCAAGATNGGCNGACAGTGACAGGGCCAGAAGCGTAATTCCCAGTTTCTGGCTTGTGACGACAACATCACCGCGCAGGTTGATTGTGCTGCGCGCCGGGAAATAGACACCATTCTGCGATTCCAGATCGACCAGATCACCGTCGCTGCGATAAAGCTGCGCGGTTGGGCTGTCCAGATCGACGACGCCAGACTCGCGTTCGCTTGCAACCGCGGCAGTGATTTCAAAGGCCTCGCCCTGCTCAGTGCGCCCCTGATAGATGGCGCCGGTCAATTCAACCTCACCAGTTTCGTCGATCTTGACATCAGTGACGCCCAGCCTGATTTCACCCGGCTGGATGAAGACACCAAGCCACAGCACCGTTCCAACGGTCAGAACCAGCCCCAGCAGAATGAACAGAAGGCTGGCGCGAACTGGCCGGCGCTTTGCCTCTGCCTCTGCGGCATCACTGCGCGGGGCAAAGCTGAAACTGCGTTTGCTGTTTTCGGTATCGGATTCAGTTGTCAAAGCGGGTCGCCCCAATAAAAAGACCTGATAACATCAAGACCTAGTGATGAAAGATATCCAGATCATCGAAACCGGCAAGATCAAGCCGCACACGATCAGGAAGAAACGCAAAACAGGCCTGCGCCATCTGGACGCGCCCTTCACGCGCCAGCATTGCATCCAGCTTGTCCCTCAGCTGGTGCAGATACAGAACATCGCTGGCGGCATAATCAGCCTGCGCTTTGGACAGGGCCTCGCGGCCCCAGTCAGACGACTGCTGTGCCTTCGAGATATCAACGCCCAGAAGTTCGCTGCACAAATCTTTCAGGCCATGTCTGTCTGTGTAGGTGCGCGCCAGTTTTGAGGCGATCTTGGTGCAGTAAACAGGCCCGTTCACGGGCCCCACATAATGGGTCAGCGCTGCAAGATCAAAACGTGCAAAATGGAAAAGCGAGGTAACAGTCTTGTCGGCAAGCAGCGCCGCCAGATTGGGGCAAGCTGCCTGTGGATGGTTGATTTTCACCAGATGCGCATCACCATCGCCACCAGACAGCTGCACAACGCACAACCTGTCACGGTGTGTCTTCAGGCCCATGGCCTCGGTATCGATGGCAACGGCCTTGCCAAGGTCAATGTCGGCGGGAAGATCGTCCTGATGGATAAAAATAGGCATATTCGGGTCTCGTTCCGGAGCGGGTCTGTTTTCTGTCAGCAATCACTGGTCTTGCACCGCAAGACAGGCGCTGCAAACACCGTTTCCTGCTGGCATTACCCTACATGAAACCGTAGGCTGAATGCCAGCTAAAGATACCGGTTGGAGATGTGGGCAACTGCCGTGCCGACAGCGTCAGTACCAAGGCTGCGGCGAAAATCCTGCAGATCATGTCGCTGGGTTGCAAATTTGACGGCAAGGACTGTGTTGCAACAAATTGGCAAATCATGTTCGTGACGGGGAGAGACTGACATGAAGTCACATTACCGTGTGGTCGTTATTGGTGGTGGTGTCGTCGGGGCATCTATCATCTATCATCTGGCGAAGATGGGCTGGTCGGATATCGCCCTGATTGAACGCTCTGTGCTTACGGCCGGGTCAAGCTGGCATGCAGCTGGCGGTGTCCATGCGCTTAATGCCGATCCAAACATTTCGGCACTGCAAGCCTACACGATTGACCTTCTTGGCAAGATTGAAGAGGAAAGCGGCCAGTCTGTCGGCCTGCATATGACGGGCGGTCTGACCCTTGCCGGCACAACAGATCGTTGGGAATGGCTGCAGTCGGCCTACCGTGTCTATCAGAGCATCGGTATCGAGGATGTACGCCTTGTCACGCCCGAAGAGGCCCATTCACTGTGTCCGGTGCTGTCTACCGACGGTATTCTTGGCGGGCTGTGGGCGGACCGCGAGGGATATGTTGATACCACCGGCACGGTGCTGGCTTACGCAGGTGCTGCAAAGAAGAACGGTGCCACGGTGATCGAGCATGACCGGGTTCTGGAACTGAACCAGACCGCCGAGGGGTGGGACGTGGTCACCGAAAAGGGGACCATTTCTTGCGAGCATGTTGTGAATGCGGCCGGCCTGTGGGCCAAACAAGTTGGCCGGATGGCAGGAATCGAACTGCCTGTATCGCCTTTGTCGCACCATTATCTGCTGACAGATTCAATCCCGGAAGTGGCGGCGCTGGATACCGAATTGCCGCTGACTGTTGATCTTGAAGGCTTTACCTATATGCGGCAGGACCAGAAGGGCATGCTGCTTGGTATTTACGAGGTCAATCATCAGCACTGGATGATGGATGGTGCGCCGTGGGATTACGGGATCGAGCTTCTGAATGAGGATATTGATCGCATCGAGAATGAACTGACCCTGGGATTTGAGCGCTATCCGGTGCTGCAGACCGCCGGNGTGCGCAACTGGGTGAATGGTGCATTCACCTTTTCGCCTGATGGCAATCCGCTGGTCGGACCAGTTCCCGGCAAACGCAATTACTGGTCGGCCTGTGCGGTAATGGCCGGGTTCCTGCAAGGAGGCGGTGTCGGNAAATCGCTTGCGGAATGGATGATCCATGGCGAGCCGGAGGCCGATGTCTACGGGATGGATGTGGCCCGTTACGGGCCGTTTGCCGAAAACAGGGAATATATAAAGCAAACCACTGGCCAGTTCTATTCACGCCGGTTTGTGATGACCTATCCGAATGAACANCTGCCNGCAGGCCGCCCGCTGAAGATGGCGCCGGCNCATACCGCCATGACCGCCGCCGGTGCCCGTTGGGGATGCAGTTGGGATCTTGAAGTGCCTTTGTATTTCGCACCTGACGGGTTTGATGAGGCACCGTCGCTGAGGCGGTCCAACGCCTTTGATATTGTGGGCAGTGAATGCCGTGCCGTGCGTAATGCGGTTGGTCTGCTGGACATCACCGGGTTTTCACGGTTCGAGGTAACCGGGCCAAAGGCAGACGCGTGGCTGGAAAAGATTTTCGCTACNAGGCTGCCAGCGTCAGGCCGCGCGCGNCTTGCCNTGGCGCTTGGCAATGATGGGCGGTTGAAGGGTGATCTGACCCTGTTCAACTGGGGNGANGGCCGNTGGTGGATCATGGGGTCCTATTACCTGCGAAGCTGGCACATGCGCTGGTTCAGGGATCATCTGGATGACGGGGTGGTGATCCGCGATCTGGGAGAAGAAGTTGCCGGGTTCTCGCTTTCAGGCCCACAGGCCCGGGCTGTTGTCGAACGGCTGACAGATGGGGCGATCGGTGATCTGCCCTTCATGGGCTGCGGGCAATTCGATATCGGTCTTGCCCGCACGCATGTTGGNCGCCTGTCNGTAACGGGTGAAGCCGGTTACGAAATCAGCTGCNGGATGGGTGACCACATCGCCCTGCGCGACATGCTGCTGCGCGCTGGCAGTGATCTTGGCATCGCCGAATATGGGTTTAATGCGCTGNTGTCGCTGCGGCTGGAGAAAAGCTACGGCATATGGTCATCTGAATTCACNCAAGGCTATACCCCCGGCATGACCGGCATGGACCGCTGGATTGACTGGACGCGNGAAGGCTTTATCGGACGCGAGGCGGCGATTGCCGAACGCGATGGAAACGGCCCGGCAANACGTCTTGTAACGCTGGATGTTGCCGCTGATGGTGCTGATGCCAGCGGGTTTGAACCTGTATGGAGCAATGGCAGCAAGGTAGGATTTGTGACGTCGGGCGGGTATGGGCATACGGTTGACAAGTCGCTTGCCATGGCGCTTGTAGACAGTGATCTTGCCGTTGAGGGCNCCGAGTTCGGTGTTCATATCGTCGGGGTGGAGCGAACAGCAAAAATCATCCCGGCATCGCCCTATGATCCGGCTGGTGCGGTAATGCGTTCCTGAGATGAATACAACGAGATGACTGCCATGGNATGAATACGGGCAGTGTGGACAGTTAGTGNTTTGTGAGAGGGTCTTATGACAGGTCAGCCAGATGCAATTATAATCGGTACCGGCGTTATCGGCACGGCAACAGCTTTCGAGATGGCCAAGGCTGGCTGGAAGACCTTGTCGCTGGACCGNAATACNCAGATCGGCCATGGGTCCACAGCCGGATCATGTGCCATCATCCGCATGCATTATTCGACCTTTGATGGCACTGCATTTGCGTGGGAAGGCTATCACTACTGGCGGGACTGGGCTGAATATCTTGGTCTGNCGTCAGATACAGCGCTGGCCANATTCAAGGAATGTGGCTGCCTNGTCATGCGGACCGAGGGGAATGACTATCTCGACAAGCATCTGCAGAACAGCNGTAATCTGAATATTCCGGTTGAAGAATGGGATGCCGCACAAATNGAAGAACGACTGTCGATCTATGCGNTGGANAGCTATGCGCCGCCAAAACGCAGTGACGATGACGGGTTCGGCATGTCGAATGGCNGGCGTATCCGCGGTGGGCTGTACTGGCCGAATGGCGGTTATGTGACTGACCCTGCCTTGTCATCACAGAATCTTGCAGATGCAGCGCGTCAGCACGGTGCTGCCTTCCGTCTTGGAGTAGAGGTGGTTGAGATTCTGCAAGAGGGCGGCCGGGTCAAGGGCGTGCGCCTTGCGGATGGTGAAGAGATTCATGCGCCGGTTGTGATCAATGTGGCAGGGCCCGGATCAGCGCATATCAACGGGCTGGCCGGTGTNCTTGATGACATGACCATTGAAACCCGTCCGCTTCGNCAGGAGGTGGCCCATGTGCCGGCACCAGCTGGTTTTGACTTTGAGCAGGATGGCATGGTGGTGTCTGACAGTGACATTGCCTGCTATATCCGCCCCGAACATGGCAACAATATCCTGATTGGCAGTGAAGACCCACCATGCGATCCGCATATGTGGAGCGAGACAGACACCGCTTATGAGCGCGAGTTTACTGATCAGTGGAACACGCAGGTTATGCGGTATGCACAGCGTGTCCCGTCGCTTGGCATTCCATCCCAGACGCGCGGCGTTGTCGACCTTTATGATGCGTCCACTGACTGGATACCGATCTATGACAAAGCCGCGCTTGGCGGCTATTACATGGCCTGCGGCACCAGTGGCAATCAGTACAAGAACGCACCGATTGCCGGCAAGATGATGGCGGCTCTGATCGATTACTGTGAAGGCGGCGCTGACCATGACAGCACCCCGTTGCAGTATCGACTGCCCTATATCGGGCACGATATCGATGTCGGGTTCTATTCACGCAAGCGCCAGATCAATGACGAAAGCAGTTTTTCGGTTCTTGGCTAGCCGCGCCGCGCATATCGGATTGAAACTATCGAGACAGGCAGGCCGGCAGACAGATACGGCTGGCGGCTTGTCAGCCTGCCACCGCTGTCAGGCCGGCTGCCTCAATCCCGCTGATAGCGGCCGCTTCATCATTGTCTGATGTATCACCGGAAATGCCAACCGCACCCAAAAGCGTGCCCTTTGCATCCGTGATCAGCACACCGCCAGGCACCGGTACAAAATCACCACCGGCAAGCCCGTTGATGGCCTGCACAAAATAGGCCTGCTGTTCGGCGCGGTTCATCAACGCGCGCGTCCCCATACCCATGGCGATGGCCGCATTTGCCTTGCCGTGCGCGATGCGGGCGCGCATCTGGCTGACCCCGTCTTGCGACATCACGGCAACCATGGCGGCACGCGGATCCAGAACCACCACGCTTAACGGCTTGAGGCCAAGCTCATGACCTTTTGCAAAGGCGGCTTCAATCAGGGTTTGTGCCGTGGAAAGTGAGATGGCCATGGGTGTCTCCGTTAGGACTGTNCCGGGNGGAACCTGGTCCTGCCTGCCGCTCAGATCGAGCGCGACACNAATTCCGAACGCCGGATGTTGCGTGACCTNNGGAGGTATATCACTATGCTTTTTGNAGCGAAACCATCCTGTTGTGCCANNGGCCANATGCGGGTNTTAGGGGAGNGACAAGGCGATTATGCGGAACTTTGAGCTCGAGGTGTTTTTTTCCAAATGGGAATTCACCGCTGAACACCATATGACCGCATCGGACCTNGAAAGCCTNTCGATTGCCGATCTTCTGGCGCTTGCCGATGACGAGGATCGGGAGAGTTTTGAAAGCCTCTGGCTTGGCTACACCGAAACGCGCGGCGCGGCTGATCTTCGTGCAGCGATTGCCGAAACCTATGACCGGATGACCGCGGATGACATTCTGTGTCTTGCTGGCGCTGGTGAAGGCATCTATGCCGTCATGCGCGTGCTTCTGGACAAGGATGATCATATCATCCTGCCAGTGCCGAACTATCAGAGTGCCGAGACGGTGCCACTGGATATCTGCGCGGTGACCGGCGTTGCGATGCGCTGTGATGATGGCACTGCATCAGCGGCGGGCTGGCGGCTGGATATTGATGATATCAAGGCTGCCGTGCGCCCGGAAACGCGGATGATTTCGCTGAATTTTCCGCATAACCCGACAGGCGTGTTGCTGGCACAAAAAGATCTGATGGATCTTGTCGGTTTTTGCCGCGAGAGAGGGATCTATTTGTTCAGTGATGAGGTCTATCGCGGTGTAGAGACGGATGCTGCCGTCCGCATGCCGCAGATTGCCGATGTCTATGAAAAGGGCATTTCGCTGAATGTGATGTCAAAGGCCTATGGGCTGCCCGGCCTGCGCGTGGGCTGGATCGCCAGCGAAGACCATGACGTGCTGACCCGCACCGAACGCTACAAGCATTATCTGTCGATCTGCAATTCCGCGCCAAGTGAACGACTGGCCCTGATCGCCCTGAAGGCGCGCACATCAATCATTGCCCGCAATGTGGGTCTTGTTCGTGAAAATACATCGCTTCTTGAATCGCTGTTTGCCGATTTCCCGGGGCTGGTGGACTGGCATCGCCCGATGGGGGGCTGTGTGGCATTCCCGAAATATATCGGTCCGGGTGGTGGCGAGGCTTTCTGCCGTGACCTTCTGGAGAAGAGCGGTGTGATCCTGTTGCCGAGTTCAATCTATTCATCCGAGGTTTCGGATGTACCGGCCGATCATTTTCGCATCGGCATCGGACGCGACAAGGTGGTCAAGGACGGCATCGCCGCCATGCGCCGCCATTTCGAACGGTATCTCGCCGACTTTGCAGCCTGAAAAGCAAAACCGGCAGCGAGGTGGCTGCCGGTTTTCGTATATGTCACAATATCTGGCTGCCGGTTGCCCCGGTGACTTGGTCACTTGGTCACCAGGCACCGTTCAGCCATTCCTTTCAGATCAGGCGGCCGCACGACCGCGTCTGCCCAGATAATGCCAGCCGATCAGCACCAGTGCAGCAACGATTGCCGCCCCATAGATGACTGGCAGCTTGAACATCACAAGGACGGCAAGGCCCAAACGCGCCATCGTTTCGATCACGTTCAATGGCCGTGCATCATATTGTGCAAGGGCGCTTGAAATCAGATACAGGGCCAGTACAAGACGGGCAATCAACCAGGCAAGCGCTGGCACATCAAGGGTGCCGTCATAGCCCGGCAAATATTGTGCACCGGCCGCGGCACCGGCGGTTGCGTCAAGGACCGCATCACTGATCAGCAGAATTTCAGGATACATCGCAAAGATAAAGGGCACGATGAAAATGACGATGCCTGATTTGACAGCTGAAAACCCTGTCGCCATCGGTTCTGCCTTGGTGATGCTTGACGCGGCGAAGGCGGCAAGCGCCACCGGCGGCGTAATCGCGCTGGCAACTGCGAAGTAGAAGATGAACATATGTGCTGTGAAGGTGGAAATGCCCAAACCTGCCAGCACTGGTCCCAAAAGCAGCGCTACGTTGATATAGGCGGGCACCGCCGGCATCCCCTCC
>NYTO01000094.1 GCA_002683535.1 SAR116 cluster bacterium | reverse complement strand
CCTCAGTTACTTTCTGATCATTCTGTCGACAATTGTTCTGCTGCCAGCGGTCTTTCAGTCATCTGCGTTCGTCGCATTGACAAGTGAGGTAGCACTAGCAATTTCAAAGTGCCTAGTCGAGGCGACCAAAAAAGGTCATGCGGGCTGCCTCGGACAGGGGAATGCCGGGGATGGTGTTATAGGCGAGAACCACAAGAATGCGGGTTCGCGCCCCGATTGTTGGTGTGACCCGATGCATTGAATTTCGCCCCCGAAACAGCACCAACGTGCCGGGCGCAACATCCAGTTCGCGTGGCCGGGTCCGGCCATCCAGTACATCACCAACTGCATCAAAATTCAGATCACCAGCGTCGGCATTGCGCAGGTCGCGAACATACTGGAACTGGCCACCATCATCAGGGGCCTGCAGCAGCAGGGTGACCGCAAAGGATGAATTGTCGAAATGCCAGCCAAGTTCCTGTCCGTCATCGGCAAAATGAACATTGATCGAAGATAGAGGGTCCGCATATTCGTAAAGAGCTGTCTCGCCCACCACTGTGGCAAGAAACTGCCTAAATACTGCTGAGCCATAAATAATGTGCAACGCCGAGCTGGGTGGCACCTGATCAGTTGTGATGCAGCCTTTCGATGATGTGATTTGCCGGTTGAACACATGGTCGTCTGGTAGGTCATCACGCGGCGGTGTCAGATAGGCATTGTGCGTCGACGCGGTGAAATAGGCGTTCTTCTTTTCGGCTTCGGCCTCGGCGACAAGTGCGCTCAGCGCTGCCGGACGGATGAACCCCGGAATGGTAACAACGCCATCCGCATCCAGCTGGTCACGGCAGCGCGCAACGAAGCTGTCATCGGCGATGGGGCTGGTTGCCAAGTCTATGATGGTGTCGAGTTCGGCCACAACATATCCCTCTGATGCGCTGTTAATAGCCCATCGCGCACCCATCTTTGCGCGGGTCAGATCCGGCTGTCAGCAGCCCGGTTTCCCAGTCAATGGCAATGGCCTGACTGCCGCCAATTGGGCGTGTTGCTTCACGAATGTCATGGCCGCGGGCACGAAGTGCATCACGTATATCCTCGCTGACCGGGGCTTCAACCTCGACGAAATCCTCAAACGGGTCTGGGAAGAAACGCGGTGTATCCATCGCCATCTGCACATCCATGCCGAAGTCAAAATAGCGGGTCAGGAACTGCATATGGCCGAATGCCTGATACTCACCGCCCATTACGCCGAATGACATTGTTGTCTTGTCATTGCGGGTGGCCATGCCGGGAATGATTGTATGCAGCGGGCGCTTGCCGGGTGCCACACCGTTCGGATGGTCGGGATCGACAACAAAACCCATACCGCGATTGTGCAGCATCACACCGCTTTCAGGTGCCATGATGCCCGACCCGAACCCTTCATAAAGGGTGTTGATCAGGCTGCAGGCGTTGCGGTCACGGTCAACAACGGTGATATAGACGGTGCTGCGATGCCGCGGCAGGGTGCTGGCTGGCAGCGGGTGAATGCGGCCATCCGGTTTGATCTGGCTGCGCAGCGAATCGGCATAGCCCATGCTCAGCATCTCGGCAACGGGCACATCGCTGAAAGCCGGGTCGGCAAGCACAGCGCCGCGATCACGATAGGCGAGGCGCCCGGCCTCAATTTCATGATGCATGCGATCTGCCGAAATGGGGTGGTCACCGAACCTGTAAGTTCCGCTCATGATATTCAGCAGCATCAGGGCAATCACCCCCTGACCGTTTGGTGGGCATTCCCAGATATTGTGATCGCGGAACGCGCCACTGATCGGCGTTACATAGTCGCCAATCGCCGCATCGAAATCATCCTGCGTATGGGTGCCACCAAGCTGTTGCAGCTTGGCCAGAATATCATCGGCAACAGGCCCTTCATAAAACCCGGCGCGCCCGTCCCTGGCGATGCGCCGCAATGTTGCGGCCAGCAGCGGCTGGCTGTGCCGTGCGCCAAGCGGGATCGGGCCACCATCGCGCGTGAACACGGTGCGCGCATCATCATCCAGCGCGCCCACATTGGCAACAAAGTCGGTGGCTACGCGCTGCGTGACCGGATAGCCGTCTTCGGCATAGGCAATGGCCGGCGCCAGCAATTGGCCAAGGTCCATGCTGCCATGATCGCGGTTCATCTGCACCCAAGCATCAACCGCACCAGGCACTGTCACCGAATGCGGTGTCTTGCGCTCGATCTTTGATATGCCCTGTTCAAGAAGCCATTCCGAGCTTAAGCCGGTTGGTGCCCGCCCCGACCCGTTGAAGGCAACAATGTCATCACCGCCGCCGGGAGAATAAAGNGCAAAGCAATCTCCGCCGATACCNGTTGATCCCGGTTCAACAACAGCCTGCACAGCGCAGGCGGCAATCGCCGAATCCAGCGCGTTTCCACCGTCCTGAAGAATACGAACTGCTGCCTGTGTTGAAAGCGGATGAGATGTGCTGGCCATACCATTCGGGGCAGCAACTGGCGACCGGCCGGGAAATTGAAGGTTTCGCATAGATTACGTCCATAAGATGTGAGTGAAAAGACTATCCAACTGGACAGGTGACAGCAAGCCGGCGCGGCATTCTGCTGCGCCGGCCTGTCGTCGTTTCCATTGGCCCGGTATTTATTGGCCCGGTATTTATTGGGCCAGTTTTTATTGCGCCGGGCCTGTATGCGGACCGCAAATCCACAGGCCCGCCGGCGTTTACAAGACCGGCTGTCTATTCCGCTGCCGCTTCCCATTCATCGATCGTCGGGCAGGAACAGATCAGATTGCGGTCACCATAGGCATTATCCACACGCCCGACAGGCGGCCAGTATTTATTCGGCTGCCTGTTACCGTCGGGATTGGCAGCAAGGCTGCGCGGATAGGCATGCTTCCAGTCATCGACAAGCAGCGTGTCAGCCGTATGCGGTGCGTTGACCAGCGGATTGTCATCAACTGGCCATTCACCCGATTCCACCCGCCCGATCTCGGCTGCGATGGACAGCATGGCGTCACAGAACCGGTCAATCTCGGCAAGAGATTCTGACTCTGTAGGTTCGATCATCAGGGTGCCGGCAACCGGGAACGACATGGTTGGCGCATGAAACCCGAAATCGATCAGCCGCTTTGCAATATCCTCGTTGCTGATACCACACCGGTCCTGAATATCGCGGATATCGATGATGCATTCATGTGCAACACGACCTTTGCTGCCGGTATACAGCACCGGATAGCTGTCGCTGAGACGCGATGCCATATAGTTTGCAGACAGAATGGCGATTGATGTGGCGTCCGTCAGACCGCTGGTGCCCATCATCCGGATATAGGCATAGGTAATCGGCAGAATGCTGGCCGACCCGAAGGGAGCCGCACTGACCGCACCTTCACCATCCAGCGGCGAGCCGGGCAGGAACGGGGCAAGATGCGCCGCAACACCGATCGGGCCAACACCCGGGCCACCACCGCCATGAGGAATGCAAAAAGTCTTGTGCAGGTTCAGGTGACTGACATCGGCACCGAATTGTGGCGGAGCGCAATGCCCGACAAGGGCGTTCAGATTGGCCCCGTCGACATAGACCTGACCGCCGGCTTCATGGACGATATCGCACAGATCGGCAATCGACTCCTCGAAGACACCATGCGTTGACGGATAGGTGACCATGATGGCGGCAAGCGCATCACGGTGTGCATCCACCTTTGCCTTCAGGTCCGCAATGTCGATATTGCCGTCATCATCGCATTTGACGACAACAACTTTCATGCCTGCCATCGCGGCTGATGCCGGGTTGGTGCCATGGGCTGATTGCGGAATCAGGCAGACATTCCGATGTCCCTCACCACGCGATTCATGATAGCGGGCGATGGCCAGCAAGCCGGCAAATTCGCCTTGTGATCCGGCATTCGGCTGCACCGAAACAGCCGCATAGCCTGTACATTCAGCCAGCAGCCGCTCAAGGTGTGTGATCAATTCGCTGTAACCCTTCATCTGATCGGATGGTGCATAGGGATGGATGTTGGCAAAGCCGGGCCAGGTGACCGGAATCATCTCGGCTGTTGCGTTCAGCTTCATTGTGCAGGACCCCAGCGGGATCATGCAGCGGTCAAGCGCAAGGTCACGGTCAGCCAGCCTGCGCATATAGCGCAGCATTTCTGTCTCGGTGCGGTAATCATGAAAGACAGGTTGCTGCATAAAGCTGTCTGTCCGCACGATATCTGACGGCAGGTCGCTGGACACGTCATCGCCAACGCCAGCCCCCAATGCACTCAGAAGCCGTTCCAGCATCTGCGGTGTGCTCGTCTCATCAAAACTGACGGCAACAGCCCCGTCCATTCGCCGCAGATTGATGTCTGCGTCCAGCGCCGCCGCCATCAGGCTGTCTGCATCGTCAGCCGCTTCCAGCATTACTGTATCGAAAAAGCTGTCATGCCGGATTGTCCGGCCGGCCGCCTTCATGGCCGCAGCGAACTGTCCTGCCAGATCATGTGCGTGACGCGCAATACTGCGCAGCCCTTCGGGCCCATGCCAGACCGCATAAAATCCGGCCATGACCGCCAGCAGCACCTGCGCCGTGCAGATGTTTGAAGTGGCCTTGTCACGGCGGATATGCTGTTCGCGGGTCTGCAATGCCAGCCGGTAGGCCATGCGTCCGGCACTGTCCTGACTGACACCGACAAGCCGCCCCGGAATTGACCGCTGATATTTGGCAAGGGTCGCAAAGAAAGCTGCGTGCGGGCCGCCATTGCCAAGCGGCACACCAAAGCGCTGTGCCGATCCCAGAACAATATCGGCACCAAGCGTGCCCGGCGATTCCAGCAATGTCAGCGCCAGCAGATCACTTGCCACGATGGCCAGGCCGCCCACAGCATGAATCGCTTCGACATCCGGTCTGATATCACGCACGGCACCGCTGCTGCCGGGATAGCTGATCAGCGCACCAAAAACACCATCATCACAGGGCGCAGACGGCGCGGTGATATCAAGGGTAATGCCCATGGGCTTTGCCCGTGTCCTGAGAATTGCCAGCGTCTGCGGATGCGTATCTGGGTCGACCCGGAAAATCTGTCCCTTGCCGCGGTGCGCCCGATACGCCATTGCCATGGCCTCGGCGGCGGCTGTGGCCTCATCAAGCAATGAGGCATTGGCAATATCCATGCCGGTCAGTTCAACCACCATCGTCTGATAGTTGAGGATCGCTTCAAGCCGGCCTTGCGAGATTTCTGGCTGGTAGGGTGTGTAGGCCGTATACCAGGCCGGATTTTCCAGCACATTGCGAAGAATGACCGGCGGGGTGTGGCAACCATAATAGCCCATGCCGATCAGCGACGTGTTGATGGTATTGCGTCCTGCAATAGCCGCCAGCTCGTCAAGGACTTCCGCTTCAGACAGCGGCGCGCCGACATGCATGCTGTCATTGCGCAGGATTGACGGCGGAATGACTTCGCCCAGCAGGGCATCAACAGATGGCAGATCAAGGCGTGTCAGCATCGTTGAAACGTCAGCGTCATTCAGGCCTATATGCCGTGTTACAAAACCTGCCTGCGGGGCGGCTGTGGTTATTCCAAATGATGTTTCGAGCGGTGACATTCCCTTTTTCTCCTTCGCTTGTAAAACCGGTATTCCCGGTATCAGTTGGCCGTCTGCTTTGCGGTTTTGGGGGCGCTTGCAGGGCGGCCGGCACCTTTGTCATTGGATCGTCGGGTCTTCGGGTTTTCGGATCGTTGTGGATCAGGCGATCATTGACTTGTAGGCATCCTCATCCATCAACTCGTCCAGCTCGCTGCTGTCCTCAATCTTGATCTTGAACAGCCATGATTCGGTTGCACGATCAGGGGTGATCGATGATAGATCATCCAGCATGGCTTCATTGGTTTCGGTAATCTCGCCACTTGCCGGGCTGTAGATGTCTGATGCGGCCTTTACCGATTCAAAGACAGCAACAGCATCGCCTTTGGAAACGGTGTTGCCGGCTTCGGGAAGTTCGACAAATACAATGTCGCCAAGTTGTTCGATGGCATGGGGCGAGATGCCAACTGTCGCGGTGTCGCCTTCCAGATTGATCCACTCATGGTCTTCGGTGTAACGCAGCATAATCTTGGTCTCCTGTGTTTTTGCAGCTTGCTCAGCGGTTGTTCAGTTGCGGACGTAACGGTGTGGCACCAGCGGCAATGCGGCGGTGACAACCGGTATTTCACGGCCGCGTACCACGGCCACAAGGTTGGTGCCGGGGGTGGCAAGGCCGGCATCGACAAAGCCCAGCGCGGCGGGTGCATCCAGCGTCGGTGCAAAGCCGCCCGAAGTGACAGTGCCCACGGCCCTGCCATCAAGCGCCAGTTCGGCTCCATCGCGTACCGGACGGCCGCCTTGTGGCAGCAGGCCCGTCAATATGCGTGCCGTGCCGTTGTTCCATTCGGCCATGATGGTGGCTGCCCCGGGAAAGTCAGCAGCCTCGCGGCGGCGTTTCGACAAGGCAAAGCGCAGCCCGGCAGCAACTGGTGTTATCGTCTCGTCAAGTTCGTGGCCCCATAACGGCAGGCCGGCCTCCAGACGCAGCGTGTCGCGCGCACCAAGCCCGGCAAGCGTTACATCGGCATCGGCGGCGAGTGCCGAAGCAAGGTCGGTGGCACGGGTGGCTGGCACGGAAATCTCGAACCCGTCCTCGCCCGTATAGCCTGACCGTGTGACCACGCATTCGGTGCTGGCGCGGCTCGGCGGTGATATTGACGGCTTTACGTTCATGCAGATCAGAACCATGACCCTTGCCGGCACCGAATGCGTGGTCACACGGTCAGGCTATACGGGCGAGGACGGGTTCGAGATTTCCGTGCCAGCCACC
>NYTO01000093.1 GCA_002683535.1 SAR116 cluster bacterium | reverse complement strand
GCCTTGCCCGGCCACAGGCCTGAAACGGCATGTCCCCAATGTGGATGCGTTGCCGGCCTGAAGACGCGCATGCAGCCTGTCCAGTGCGGCATGGGTGGGCGGGTGCGGATTGCCGCCGATAATCTGCGTAGCACGCGACAAAACGCGCCTGAAAACGGCCTGTGGCAAGGCAAGTACCGATCTGTCCAGCATCGCGCTGCCATCAGTTGCCAGCTGCACCGCCTGCTGGCTGGCAGCCACAGCCGCCATCAGGTGATCATCGATGGTTGATGCGGCTGCCGCAAGACGGCGCAGCTGACTGTCCATACCCGACAAAGACGCCAGTGCAGCCCTTGCGCGCACCCGCTCAAAACGCCGGTCATTGTTGCTTGGATCGGTCTCCCAGCCACAGCCTGCCTGCTGGCATACAGCTTCAAGCTCGTGCCGAAAAAACCCCAGCAGCGGGCGTAGCAATGGCACACCGCCGCGCCAATCCACAGCGCGCATCCCACCAAGTCCGGCCAGTCCCGACCCGCGCTGCAAGCGCATCCACACGGTTTCCGCCTGATCCCCGGCATGCTGGCCAAGCAACAGGGCAGCACCGCTGCGCCGCGCAATGTCGGTGGCAATTGCATATCGCTGCGCCCGCGCCCACGCCTGTATACCCGTTTCCGGGGCCACAGCCTCAACTTTATGGACAGATACGGCAATGCCGGCAGCCTGCATCCGGCTTGCCACACGGGCAGCTTCCTGCGCCGCCTCGGGGCGAATTGCATGATCGATGATGATGGTACTGTGCGCGCGCCCGCCGCGCCGCGCATGGTCGTCTGCCAACAAGGCCAGCGCCGTACTGTCGGCCCCGCCGGACAAACAGGTGATCCATGGCCGCGACCCGTCGCCTGTCGGCCCGGCACCCTTCGCGCTGACGGGGGTGTCCCAGATATCTGCATGCATGGTGATGGCCGCATCAAAATGCTGCCGGGCGGCGGTGGGCAGGGTCAGATCAGGTGCCGTGTCAGCTGCCACAATTCGCCGCTTCGCTGAGCGCGGCCAGCTTGGCGGTAAACTGGTCCGTCGGTGCTGCCACCAGATTTGGCAGTTCCTTGTAGATCGTACATGCCTGCTCGGCTGGTGCAAATTTTGATACTGATTCAGCAATCAACAGCGTTGTGTCACCAATTCGTGCATCATCGGGATAGATACGGCTGAATTCGGAAAAGGTGATGGCGGCACGTTCATATTGCTGACGCAGATACTGAATGCGACCAAGCCAGAACAGCGCATCTGCCTCGCGTTCATCGCCGGGGTGAAGCCTGCGAAACTCGGCAAAGGCCGCCTCTGCGGTTTCCAGATCGTTCTGCATCGCCCGGCCAAGAGCAAAATTGTACTGCTCTTCCGAACTGCCGACTGGCAGAACTTCCGGACCGGCAGGCACTGCNGCCGCNGCATCACTTTCNGCATCCTTGATNTTNNCGTTGGCGGCACTNNCCNCATCACTGGCTGCAGTCNNGTCATTCGATCCTGTTGTATCAGCNCNNTCAGTACCATCAGNACCATCAGTATCGGGCTGCGGGCTGCCACCGGCAGCGGCCAGCTGTTCTTCCAGCTTTGATTCGTTCATCTGCCATGTCACTTCGCCGGTTTCGGCATCGCGCGACATCGATACATCCGCGCCTTCGCCAGCGGCAATCGTGTCATCCTGAACCGCTGCACTTGCCAGTTCCTCTCCACCGAAATTCATCAGCGTCTGCAGGCGTTTTTCCATNCGCAACAGGCGGAATTCCATGTCCGAGGTCATTTCAAGGGTTCGNTCCATNCGGCGGCTGGCCATTGCCACGGCATCGGCAAGGCGTTCAACCTGATCGCGCAGATCGCGGATTTCTGCCGATGTGGTGGTCTCGTCGCTGGAGGCATTGTTCGACAGCTGCGTAATCTGCATTTTCAGCGCCCGCAGGTCTGTCTCGACAAGGCCGCGCAGGCCCTGCATATCTTCTTCAAGAAGGCGTGTGCGTTCGTTCTGGCGTGTCAGCAACACCGACACGCTGGACCCGGCATCANCAACCGCAGATCCACCCGATGCGCCACTATCCTGTGCCAAAACTGTTGGCACCGCTGGNGCGACGGTCAGAAATCCAGCCGCAANGATGGCCAGAAATGCATGAGCGCTGGTTTTCAAGCTGTGAGGTCGCATCGACAAGCCTCTTTGTTCGACTGTTACANAATAGCCTTACCGTCGGTTTGCGGCACAAATTTGGCAAAACGGTTTGGCAAAAAAAGAGGAGCCAAACGGCTCCTCCCTGATATCTGTTCAAGCTGGTCCNNGCCTNACCGGGACCGCNCGATGCGGACTAGTTGAGAACCGTTGCAGCGCGGCGGTTCTTTGCCCAGCTCTCCTCGTTTGAACCTGCCATGGCTGGCCGCTCTTTACCGTAGGAAATCACCTTGATACGTGCTGGATCAACACCCTGTGCCAGCAGATAATCGCGTGCCGCAGCGGCCCGGCGCTCACCCAGAGCAAGGTTGTATTCACGTGTGCCCCGCTCATCGCAATGACCTTCGATTGTCACGGTCAGTGTCGGGTTGGCATTCAGGAACGCTGCCTGACGGAACAGGCTGCCCTTTGAATTGCCATCCAGCGCTGCGCTGTCATACGAGAAGTAGACAGTGTTGCCGATTGTGGCCAGCGTGTCTGCAGGGCTCGTTGTGCTTCCTCCTGCGCTTCCTGCTGCGCTTCCTGAAGATGCGCTACCAGAAGACGCGGTGCTTGCTGTCGATGAAGACCCAGACGCAGAGGCTGTTGAAGAGGTTGACGACGCTGTGGTGTCCCCGGCGCTGTCGGTGGATGTCTGCGACGCAGTTTCACAAGCGGCTACGAAAAAAGCCACTGCGAAAAGTGCAATCAAGCGTTGCAACATGATTATGCTCCCTGTCTTTGTTCCGGCGCGCCGGAATGATTTAACAACGCCTTCTAACTGCTGGCGTTACTCGAATTGTGACTTACCAGTTTATATCTGCAACTGACGCCTCAACAGTGTCTCTCCCAACCGTACGAGGGGAGTCCATCGTTGGAGCAATACGAGCGGACATGGTCCGATCCGAAATCTTGCAAAGCCATACCCAAAAAAACCACCGATGGAAACAAAAAAATCCTCAATGTGAGCCTTCTTACAATAATTCCAGCCACATTTTCGCTAAATACGCCAGATAATTACAATTCTTCAGAACTAACAAGCGTTANNTGGCGAATGATTAAAGATCAGCGCCGCAACGGTGACCAGGCAGGATCGGACGCCTGTGACGGCGTTATAATCTGACGCTCATTGTAACCGGTAATNTCAATCCGGTAGAGTGCCGCCNCACCGCCGCCNCCATCGCTGTTNAATGGCTGTTGTTTGAAATACATCAGCACNCGGCCATTTGGCGCCCAGGTCGGGCCTTCCACCAGAAACCCTTCTGCCAACAGCCGTTCACCGGTGCCATCAACATTCATNACACCGATATANAATGTGCCGCGATGCATCTTTGTGAAGGCGACAATATCGCCNCGCGGCGACCATACGGGCGTNGCNTAGCGTCCCTCACCATAGCTGATCCGCTGCACATTCTTGCCNTTGCTNGTCATGGTATAGATCTGCTGGCGGCCGGCCCGGTTCGATTCAAACACGATGCGTTTGCCATCTGGTGAATAGGATGGCGCGGTGTCGATGGCACGGGAATTCGTCAACTGGCGAATTTCCTGCGTCCGCAGATCCATCTCATAGATGTCGGAGGCACCATCCTCATCCTTNGCCCAGCTCATAATCAGACGATCGCCCTTCGGCCCGAACCGCGGGGCAAAGGTCATGCCGGGAAACGAGCCAAGCCGCTCGCTGCGGCCCGTCCGGATATCCTGGATATAGACATTCGGCTCGTCATTGAAGAAATTCAGATAGGCGATTTCCTGCGTTGTCGGGGAAAAGCGGGGCGTAAGCACCAGATCAAGTCCGCTGGTCAGGAATTTGTGGTTGTGCCCNTCCTGATCCATGATCGCCAGCCGCTTGACGCGCCTTGTCTGGCTTCCGGCCTCGGCAACATAGACGATCTGCGTGTCGAAATAGCCGGTGTCACCAGTAAATTCCTCATAGACCAGATCAGCAATCTTGTGTGACAGCTGGCGCAAGGCATTCAGGTCGGCGCTGCCGGCGCCCGATGTCAGATCGCGCTCGGTCACCACATCCCACAGAACGAANTCGACCTGCAGCTTGCCATTTTCATCCCGTGCNGCNGACCCGACAAGCANCCCTTTGGCGCCCAGCGGCTCCCAATTGGCGAAATTCGGCTTGATCGAGGGCGACCCGGGCGGTGCGATGAAGGCAGCCTCGTCAATCGGCTCAAACAGGCCGGAGCTGATCAGGTCATTCGCGATAATCGATGCGATCAGCCNGCCTTCATCCGTTTCTTTGCCATCNGGACCAGTGAAATTGGCNATNGCGATCGGCGTGGGTGCGACAACCCCTTCGGTTATCTCGATCCGCAGCTGCGCCTGTACCGGCGCAATCAATATGCCCAGCAACGCCAGCATCAACACGCTGGCGCGTACGCCGCGGTGCCAGATATGTCCGGCAGCGCCTTTCGCTTTGTCCTTGTGATTCCAGCGGGTCATGCAGACGGCTACTCTCATTGGTATCGTTCCCATTAATGGCCCCGGCCCTGTGGCGCCGGCTATGGCCGGCTTTTGTGGCGGCCCTGTTACGCTTTACATCCAGCCCGAAAATACCAGGCCGCTGGTCAAGCCCGCTGTGCAGACGGGCAGATTGGCTTCGACAAGTCCGGCTTCGATCAATTCATCTGCGTCAGATATCGTGGGTCAAACGCAAAGATGAACTCCTTCATCTGGTCATATTTATTGGCCGGGATCGGCAATGGCGAGCATTCCACAACCGCTTGCTGTGCGCGATTGGCAAAACTGCGGAACGTTTTGTCGATTCCGTATCGCAGCTTATCGTCGATCCGTGCCTCCTTTACGCTACCATCCTTATTTACGCGAACAAATATGTCGACAATAAGAACTTTCGACTGGTCGGCACCGACCGGCGCGCTCCAGCACCGCGATACATGCTGCTGAATGCGTCCAATATCATCAAGACCAACCTTGGCAAGCGGTTTGGGTGGCGGTGCTTTCACCGCATTGCCGGCGACCGCGGTCAGGGTGTCGGTGACTGTGTCCGCAGATTCCTTGCGTTGCTGGGTCTTGCGCGCTTCTTCGGCATCACGCGCGGCAACCTGTGCATCAGCAAGATTCTGCAGCACCCCGCTGGCCGCATCGGCACGCGCCTTTGTCTCGCGGACAAGCTTGTTCAGCTGGTCACTGACCACATCCTGCGATTTGTTCGGCTTTGCTGTAGGCGGTGACGGTTTGTCAGCCGGTTTGCTGTCACTTTTTGGCTGTGGCGGCGTAGGCTTAGCCACCGGTTTGACGTCGGTCTTGGCGACAATCTCGGGCTTTGGTGCCGTCGGGCGTTTCGGCTTGGGTGTTGGTCGCGGCACAGTTACATCCGCCACATCGCTTGTCGGCTTGTCGGGCAGGATTTCGGCCGCTGTATCATCGGGCACCGGCGCGGGCGCGGGTTCCGGCTTCGGCGCTGGCGGCTCCGGCTCGGCTTTTGGCGGCGACGGTTTTGGCGGCGGTGGCGGCGGTGGCGGTGGCGGCTTTTTCGAAACCGTGGCCTGCTGCTCGTCTTTTGCCGTGCTGACCTTGTCGCCCTCGATCAGATTGGTTTCGGGGACTGTCTGCACGATTTCCATACGCGCGATCGGCATCTCTTCGGGCAGGTCACGGCCCAGCATCGGCAAGCCGAACACCACCAGCAATGCGAAAGTCGCATGCAGCGTTACCGATACAATAAGTGGGCGCGAGGTCATCTGCAGGCCACCACCGTATCAGTTGATGTCTGGCAGTTGTGCCACCAGCGCCACGCGCTCAAATCCGGCAGCCTGGATCCGGCCCATCACGCCCAGCACATCACCATAGGCAACAGCCTTGTCGCCGCGCACAAAAATCCTGACCTGCGGATTGGCCTCGGAAATCGCCTGCAGCCGCGGCACCAGCGCGTCTGCCGGCACCTCGGTGTCCTGCAGATGCAATGAGCCGTCAGCCTTGATCGACACCACAAGCGGGGCGGCGTCTGCATTGATCTGGCCAGCCTTGGTCTTGGGCAGATCAACCTCGACCCCGACAGTCAGCAATGGCGCGGTGACCATGAAAACAATCAGCAGCACCAGCATCACATCAACAAAGGGCGTGACGTTGATTTCGCCCATCGGGCGATGCCGCTGTTTGCGGCCGGATTTCCTGACCGCCATGCCCATCAGCGGCCTCCCTCATCAAGCTGGCGCGCCAGCAGCGTGGAAAATTCTTCAGCGAACGTTTCGAGACGGCCACCAACGCGTTCCAGATCACCGGCGAACTTGTTGTAGGCAATCACCGCCGGAATGGCAGCGGCCAGCCCCAATGCGGTTGCGAACAGCGCCTCGGCAATGCCGGGGGCCACAACAGCAAGACTGGTGTTTTTTGATTCCGCAATCGACTGAAAGGAATTCATGATTCCCCAGACGGTGCCAAACAGCCCCACAAAAGGCGACACCGATCCGATCGAGGCCAGAAAATTCATCCCGCGTTCAAGACGTTCCATTTCGCGCGTGATGGTAAAACTCATCGACCGTTCGACACGGCTGAGAAGCGATGCCCGCAGATCGGACCGTGCAGCGGTCACAAGCCCGCTGGCCTTGGCACGGCGCCATTCCCGCATGCCGGCCGAGAACACCCGCGTCATGGCATCATTCGGATCACCGCCAATTTCGTCATACAGCGCATCGGCCGAACCGCCAGACCAGAACGCATCCTCGAAATCATCTGCGAAACGGCGCTCACGCCGCACTGAAGTAATCTTGTCGACAATGATGGCCCAGCACCAGATTGATGCCAGCACCAGCAAAAGCATGACCCCCTTGACCAGCGGGTCGGCGGCCAGAAACAGCCCCCATATGCTCATGTCTGAATTTGAATGCGAAACAAAACTGTCCACAGAATCCATTCCGGAACCCCATACCACCCAGTACCTGTGCATCTGGTCAGGGATCCGGTTCCGCCAAACACATGCCGGCGTGGCCGGATGGGTCAGTCAGTCAGGGCCTGTCGCAGCCGTTCGGCCAGGTCGCTGGGCATCCGCCGTGGCCGTTTGCCGCCATCCACATGCGGGGCGACGCACCCTATGTCGACGAGAAGTCGGGCAAGAATGTGGCCATTTTCGATTTTCATCCCTTCCTCGACATGCCGGATTATCTGCTGCAGCTTCATCGACGCGCCGCCAAGCTTCAGCAACGCCGTCTCGACCCGCAATTCAGCCCCCAGACCGGCCGTCATCAGGAAGTCGGCTTCAACCCGGCGAACCACCAGCATTACCGCTTCGCGGTCGCCCTGTTGCAGGGCTGCCAGCGCGTCTTCCTGACGAATGCCCAGACAGCGCAAACAGGCTGAACGTCCACGTTCGGCAAAAGAGACATAATTGGAATGATAGATGATGCCGCCCGCATCCGTATCTTCGTACTGGACGCGCAAGGGATATATATGGACCGCGCCGTCGATCCATCCATCGAGCGCCGCCGCTGTGCCGCGTGACAGATTGCGCGGGTCAGTCGTCATCCGCAGCGTCCATTGTGCTCAGCATATCGAGCTGGCGCACTGCCGATGCTGGCGGTGTGAGCCCCACATGGTCCCACCCGGCCGGCGACAGGCACCGACCGCGCGGTGTCCGCATCAAAAGGCCAGTCTGCAACAAATATGGCTCGATCACCTCTTCCAGCATGTCACGCTGTTCGGCCAGCACCGCCGCCAGCGTTTCCACCCCGACAGGTCCGCCTGCATAATTTTCAGCCAGACAGGACAGATAGCGCCGGTCCATCGCGTCCAGCCCGTCTGCATCCACTTCAAGACGAGACAGCGCGGCATCGGCAATGACTGATGTGACTTCGGCATGCCCGTCCACTGCTGCAATATCGCGCACCCGCCGCAACAGCCTGCCGGCAATCCGCGGGGTTCCACGGGCGCGGCCCGCTATTTCATCCGCCCCGTCAGCAGACAGGGCCATGCCAAGCCGGTTCGCCTGGTTGGCCAGAATGGTCGACAGCTCTGTACGGTCATAAAATTGCAGCCGCATCTGGATGCCGAACCTGTCACGCAGCGGTGTTGTCAGCAGCCCTGCGCGCGTTGTGGCCCCGACAAGGGTGAAGGGGGGCAGGTCGATCCGCACTGACCGCGCCGACGGCCCTTCACCAATGATCAGATCCAGCTGGAAATCTTCCATCGCCGGATACAGCACTTCTTCAACAGCCGGGTTCAGCCGGTGAATTTCGTCAATGAACAGCACATCACGCGGACGCAGATTGGTCAGCAAAGCGGCAAGATCACCGGCGCGGGCGATAACAGGCCCCGATGTGGCACGNAANCCCACACCCAGCTCGGCCGCAATAATCTGCGCCAGNGTTGTTTTGCCNAGGCCCGGCGGCCCGTGCAACAGGCTGTGATCCATCGCATCACCACGATCCCGCGCCGCCATGATGAATGTTTCCAGATTGGCACGGCCACCCCCCTGCCCGATAAAATCGGCCAGCCGTTCGGGGCGCAAGGCAGGATCGCTGCGTTCCTGTGTCTCGCTGCTGATNAGGCGGTCATCGTCGGACATGATNTTCCAAACCCTTCCTAGCGGCCAAGCTGCTGCAATGCGGCAGCAATCAGTGCGGACAGATCATCATTATGTGCGCCGTCACCGTCCGCGCCGTCACTGCGCGCCCGGCTGATGGCTGCATGCGCCTCGGCGCGTCCATATCCCAGATTTTCCAGTGCCGAAATCGCATCGGCAACGACANTGCCAGCAGNATCGCCTGCTGGTGCAGGNATCGCACCGCCCGCCATCGCCGCACCGGAACCTGACACCGGCAGGCTGCCGACCTTTTCGGCAAGTTCATTGACCACGCGCTGCGCCAGTTTCGGACCAACACCGTCAGCGCGCGTGACCATCGCCTTGTCGCCCGCCATGATTGCCGTTGCCAGCGCATCGGGTGACAGCACGGACAGAATGGCCATCGCCGCCTTGGCACCGACGCCCTGAACCGTGACCAGCAGACGAAAGGCATCGCGTTCGGCGCTGTCGGCAAACCCGTAGAGGGTCATGCTGTCTTCACGCACCTGCATGTCGGTCAGGACTGTCACCATACCGGTCTTGCCGGACAGCAGGCCTTGCGTGCGCCCCGACACGCTGACCGCATAGCCGACACCGGCAACATCCATGATAACGCTGTTGCCATCTATCTGGACAATCTCTCCACGCAGCTGTGCGATCATCAGCGTTCCCCTCCTGAACCACGATCAGCGGCTGCATCGCGCGCCAGTGCCGCTTCGATTGCCGCGCCAAGCCCGGCGCCACCAGCCGGTGCACCGGCTGTTCCNGCTGNTGATCCGCTGCCGGCANGTCCNTCGCCATGCCCNGCGGCAATCGCAATCGCCAGCGCATCGGCAGAATCATTATTTTTCGGCGCAATTCCCAAAAGACGCGTGACCATCGCCGTGACCTGTGTCTTGTCAGCAGTACCGGTGCCGACAACAGCCTTTTTCACCTGACGGGCAGCAATCTCGTCAACGTCCAGACCGGCTGAACCGCATCGTTCCATTGCCACACCGCGCGCCATTCCAAGTTTCAGTGCCGAAGCGGCAGACCGGCTGACAAAAATCGCCTCGATGGCGGCACGGTCAGGGGCGTGGCTGGCAATCACCGCATCCAGCCCGGCAGAGATTGCCTGCAAGCGCACCGTATCAGCAGCGCCCGGATCGGGCTGGATCACACCGTTGGCAATATGGCGCAGATGCCCNGATGCCATCTCGACAAGCCCCCATCCGGTATTTCGAATACCCGGATCAATGCCGAGAATACGCATCCGGTCAGGCCCTGTCACGCAAGCCGCGCCAGAACGTCTTCGGAAATATCGAAATTCGACGCAATGTTCTGCACATCGTCATTATCATCCAGCGTGTCCAGCAGCTTCAGCAATGTGCTGGCCTGTGCCTCACCCACTTCGATGGTGTTTTGCGGCTTCCAGACAAGGCCGGATTCACTCGGCGCACCGAACTGCGCTTCCAGCGCTTCGCTGACAGTATTGAAATCTTCGGTGGCACACGTGATTTCGTGGCCGTCATCATCCGATTCCACATTGTCTGCACCAGCTTCCAGCGCGGCTTCGAACATGGCATCGGCATCAGCCGTATCAGCCGCATAGATCACCTGACCAATGCGATCGAACATAAAGCTGACCGATCCGGTCTCACCAAGCGAGCCGCCGAACTTGTTGAACGCGGCACGCACTTCTGAGGCGGTGCGGTTCTTGTTGTCGGTCATCGCCTCGACGATCAGCGCGGTTCCGCCNGGGCCANAGCCCTCATAGCGGATTTCGTCATAGATTTCGCCCTCGCCGCCCTCGGCCTTTTTNATCACACGCTCGATGTTATCCTTCGGCATGTTGGCAGCGCGTGCNGCAGCCAGCGCCGTTCGCAGGCGCGGATTTGATGCNGCNTCGGTGCCGCCGCGTGCCGCAACAGTCAGTTCCTTGATCAACCGTCCAAAGATCTTTGCNCGCTTTTTGTCCTGCGCACCTTTGCGGTGCTGGATATTCTTGAATTTACTGTGGCCTGCCATCTTCGTCTCTGTCGTNTATGGTCTGCAAACGGGTGATGCCATTGCATCTGTGGCAACGGCTATGCTNNTNTATAGCAAATTCGCGCGCGGTTATNCCAGCGCCGCGTTGTCAGGNTGTGAAGNCGCAGCGCAAATTGNACCGCATTCACCCCAAAACNCCCGCCGATCAGGTGTTGGACAGNCGCCCNCCCCGGCGCAGCGGTGTAACCGTTCGTGCCAGCCCGTCGTCACCGCTTTCCACAAGCAGCCCGCATAATGTGGCCTCGCCCATTGCCACGGCAAGGCGTGGCCCGTTGGCCTTGGTAAAGCGGGCAGTGGCAGCTTCCTTGTTCATGCCGATCACACTGTCATAGTCGCCGCACATGCCGGTATCCGACTGATAGGCCGTGCCGCCAGCCAGAATCTGATGATCAGCTGTGGGGACATGCGTGTGCGTGCCGACCAGCATCGAGGCACGGCCATCAACCAAATGCCCCAGCGCCATTTTCTCGGACGTTGCCTCGCCATGCGCATCGACCAGAATGAAGTCGGCATCCCGNCCCAGCCTGGCACGGACCAGTGCGCCGTCCAGTGCGGGAAACACNGGATCATTCGGTGCCATGAANAGATTGGCCATCACATTGATCACCGTCAGCCGGGCACCGGCCGCATTGGTGACATGCACGACACCTTTGCCCGGTGTGCCCTCGGCCATGTTCAGCGGGCGCAGCAGGCGTGGTTCNTGCGCGATGTAATCGATGATCTCCCGCTTGTCCCAGACATGGTTGCCCGTGGTCAGCCCATCGATCCCTGCCGCGAACAGCGCGTCGCAAATCTGCGGCGTCACGCCAAAACCGCCAGCTGCGTTCTCGCAATTGACCACCAGAAAATCCAGTTCCAGTTCATCCCGCAAACCGGGCGCGGCATCAATAACCGCATTGCGCGCGCTGCGGCCCACAATGTCACCAAGAAACAAAACCCGCATCAACCGCCCTCCACAAGGCGCAATCCGGCCGGGGTAAGAACCCCTTCCAGTTTCATGTCATGGGGGCCTGTCGGCACCCGGTCCGTCTGCTGTTCGTCATAGGCAATCCCGATCGCCGTCACCGCATGCCCGCCGTCACGGATTTTGGCCAGCGTGCGGTCATAGAAACCCCCTCCATATCCCAGCCGCCGCGCCGCATCATCAAAGGCCAGCATCGGGGCAAGGATCAAACCCGGTGTTACCGGATTGCCATCATCTGGCGGCTGGCGTGTGTTGTATGGCCCATCTACCAGCGGGTCACCCGGTGCCCAGCGACAAAACACCAGCGGGTTCCCTGGTGGTGGCGTGATCGGCATTGCGGTGGCGCATCCGGCACCGACCAGTGCGCGCATCAGTGGCAAGGGGGACAATTCGGAACGGATCGGCAGATATCCCGCCATGATACCACCGCNGGCCAGCGCCAGAACNGCATCGGCATGCGCGACCAGCGCCTGATCGGCATCCGGCATGGCGGCAGCCAGTTCCGCCCGCCGCCGGGANGCGGCGGTGCGCATGGCCACCTTTTCATCGTCNAATGTGATTTTGGTCACTCTGTCTTTCACCCGATCGGTATCGCGTCGCGGGGCGTCTGGCGTTGGCATATGGCTCCGCGCTCATCGGAAGGGGCAGACGGCGGCAACCAGGTCAACCGTCGGTAGCTTCATCCTCTGTGACCTGCTTTGCAGGTGGGCGCCGCAAATAACCGGACCACGGCCCGGGCAGAGGCAGCTCCCAAGAGAATATTTATGGCCCCAGGGATCGAAAGTCCAGGCGCGAGGCCCAGTTGCCGCTTGCCTGATACTTAGTGGGAAGACAGGTTGGATGCAAGCGCCAGAATGCGCTCGGCCGCACGGTCCAGCGCAGCGGCAGCGGCNTCGTCACGACTGGCGTCATCTCCACTGGCCCCGTCAGGGCTTCCGTCGGCAGCGGGCGCAGACGCTTTGCCAGCGGTCTCTTGTGCACGGTCAGCAAAGATCAGCGCGGTCATGGCCAGCAAGCGCGCCTCACCAATCTGCCCGACCGATCCGACAAGCTGCTGTACAACGCTTTCAATTTCCGCGGCCAGTTCTTCGATTCGTGGNTCTTCNCCGGCCCCGCAGCCAATCTGATAGGGCGTGCCGTTCAGGCGGATGGTTACGATTGACTGGCTCATGCGCGTCCTTCCTCGCCAACGGTTACGCTGGTCAGGTCCGATTGCTGGGCATCACTGATCAACTGCATGGCCCGGCTGACCCGCTCGTCGATTCGCGCCAGTTCCGCGCGCNACATNGTCGCGTCGAGTGCCCCGTCAGCTGGCCCGCCGTCCCCGGCAGCATCTGTTGTCGACCCGCCAGTTGCCGCGGCAGCAGCCAATCTGCGTTCGAGCGCTGACTCCAATGCCTTCACGGCTTCGGCAAACCTCGTTTCAGCTTCATCGAGGCGCGACATCCAGTCTCTCCATTCCAAGGGTTGGTAAAAAGGTTGGTACAAGGGTTGGTACAAGAACGGGTAAAAGACCGGACACCATCATTCCGGCAGCCAATGATCAGCACCCTGTGCCTGGTCATCCTGCGCCGCGAATCNTCTCGGATATACTATCTTGCAGCGCCGGGCATGTCGGCTGACGGCTGGTCTTTNACCAATATTGCAAAGTCTGCCCGAACTAATACGTCAAATAAAGCCCCATTTTCATACCCCCGTCTTTCAAGGAAATTTTGCCATTCCGGACATGACGAAACAGGCCTCTGCGAGGGGNTGAACGCCNCAAGTGGCGACTCGCAGATTGACGAGACCTGTCACTGCGGGGCAGATTGCGGCTGCCCGCATCTGGCCGTCTGGCCNNTCTCGACATCANGCGCGCAGGCAAGGAGATTTTCCATGACAAATTCACCTGAACGGCAAGCGATGGCGAACGCTGTTCGTGCGCTGGCAATGGACGCCGTTGAAGCGGCAAAATCCGGCCATCCGGGCATGCCAATGGGAATGGCGGATGCTGCCACCGCGCTGTTTGCCGATCACCTGAATTTCGATGCTGCCGACCCGCACTGGCCTGACCGTGACCGCTTTGTACTGTCGGCCGGGCATGGCTCGATGCTGATTTATGCGCTGTTGTATCTGACCGGACATGCAGACATGACGCGCGCGCAGATCGAAAATTTCCGGCAGCTGGGCTCGATCACCGCCGGTCACCCGGAATTTGGTCATGCCAGCGGTATTGAAACAACCACCGGCCCGCTGGGACAGGGGCTTGCCAATGCGGTTGGCATGGCGATGGCCGAACGCCACCTCGCCGCCAAATTCGGAACCGATCTTGTCGATCACTACACCTATGTGATTGCTGGTGATGGCTGCCTGATGGAAGGGATCAGCCACGAAGCTGCATCAATGGCCGGACATATGCGGCTTGATCGCCTGATCGTGCTGTTCGATGACAANGGCATTTCGATTGATGGCAGCACCGACCTTGCTGTCTCGGAAGATACCACGGGCCGTTTTGAGGCTTATGGCTGGCAGGTTCTGGCGGTTGACGGGCATGACATGGATGCCGTCTCGAACGCCATCACCGCGGCAAAACAGGAAACCGGCAAACCGACCCTGATCCGCTGCCGCACCGTGATCGGTTTTGGCGCACCCAAAAAGGCCGGCACCTCCGGNGTGCATGGTGCCCCCCTCGGGGCTGACGAAATTGCTGGCACGNGCGCCGCACTTGGCTGGACGNATGCGCCATTCGAAATTCCTGNTGACATCATGACAGCATGGCGTGCCGTTGGCAGCCGGGGCGCTGCGACACGCGCTGCCTGGCAAGACCGCCATACCGCCGCTGACAGCACCGCATTCGATACAGCCATCGCAGGCGATTACAGTGCCGCCGTCAATGAGGCGATCCTGACCTGGAAACGCGGGCTGGCGGCTGAACCACAAAAGATTGCAACCCGTGTTGCCAGCCAGAAGGCAATTGCTGCCATTGTCCCGGCCTGTCCGGCGCTGTTTGGCGGTTCGGCTGACTTGACNGGTTCGAACAACACCCGCGTTGACGAACAGACGATTTTCGATCACGACAATCCGGCCGGTAGCTATATTCATTACGGGGTGCGTGAACATGGCATGGCGGCTGCGATGAACGGTATTGCCCTGCATGGCGGGGCCATTCCCTATGGCGGCACATTTCTTGTCTTTACCGACTATTGCCGCCCGTCGATNCGCCTGTCAGCGCTGATGCGTCAGCGCGCCATCTATGTCATGACGCACGACTCCATCGGGCTTGGCGAAGATGGCCCGACCCACCAGCCGGTTGAACATCTGGCGGCGCTGCGCGTGATCCCCAATCTNCTGGTNTTCCGTCCCGGCGATGCTGTAGAAACCGCCGAAGCATGGCAATGCGCCCTTGATTCGCGCGAAAGCCCGTCAGTCCTCGCGCTCAGCCGGCAGGGCCTTGAGCAATTCCGGCATGGTGACATGACCGAAAATCAGACCGCGCGCGGGGCGTATATTGCGCGCGATGCGGACGGTGACCGCCAGATCACACTGATTGCCAGCGGATCAGAAGTCGGAATCGCGCTTGCCGCACAGGCCGGCCTTGCCGCCGAAGGTGTTGCCGCTGCGGTTGTATCCGCACCCTGCCTTGAATTGTTCTGGCAGCAGGATGCCAACTGGCGAGAAAGCGTTATCGGTGATACACCGCGCATCGTGATCGAAGCCGCCCTTCGCCAGCCGTGGGATCGCCTGCTGCGCGACAAGGACGAATTTGTAGGCATGGACAATTTCGGGGCTTCGGCACCGGCACCGGCCTTGTATGAACATTTCGGGATCACAGCCGACGCTGTAATGGAAAAAGCCCGCACCTGTCTGTCGTGACTGGCGGTATGCCGTGACAATGCAAAAAGGTCAGTGACAGGGCAAACAGGTCCGTAACAGGGCAAAAGATACGGCAGACAGATTTCTGCGCGCAGCAGAAGGAGACAATTGGTGGCACTTCGCCTTGCAATCAGCGGCTTTGGCCGTATTGGCCGGATGGTTCTTCGTGCGCTTGTGGAAAGCGGGCGTGATGATGTTGAAATCGTGCTGATCAACACCCCCGGCCCGGTTGATGCCTCGGCGCATCTGTATGAATTCGATTCAGTACACGGACGGGCGCAGGGAAACGTCACGCACGGCGATGACTGGATGGATGTCGGGCGCGGGCGCATTGCCATGACGCATGAACGCGATCCCTCGGCAATCCCGCATGCGGCACATGGCATTGATATCGTCCTTGAATGTTCCGGTCATTTCAACATGCGTGACAAGTCCGCCGCGCATCTGAATGGTGGCGCAAAGCGGGTGCTCGTCTCGGCGCCGTGCAAAGATCCTGATGCCACCATCGTCTATGGTGTGAACCATCATGAAATAACGCCGGACAAGCTGGTGATCTCGAACGCATCCTGCACCACCAACGGGCTGGCACCAGTGGCGCATGTCATGGCTGAAAGCGTTGGTATCGAAGCTGGCTACATGACCACAATCCACGCCTATACGGGTGATCAGCCGACATTGGACAGCAGCCACAAGGATCTGCGCCGCGCGCGCGCCGCTGCCCTGTCGATGATTCCGACCTCTACCGGGGCTGCCCGTTCTGTCGGCGAGGTGCTGCCACAGCTGGCAGGGCGGATGAACGGGTCGGCCATCCGGGTGCCAACCGCCAACGTATCGGTGATTGATTTCGGCTTCACAGCCGAGCGCGACACCAGCACCGAAGAAGTGAACAGCCTGCTGCGCCGCGCTGCCGAAGGTCCGATGAAAGGCGTTCTGGGGGTCAATGAACGCCCGCTTGTATCGATAGACTTCAACCATGACCCGCACAGCTCTATTGCCGATCTTACCCAGACGCATGTAATGAATGCGCGACTGGTACGGGTGCTGGCCTGGTACGATAATGAATGGGGTTTTTCGTGCCGGATGCTGGACAATGCGGCAGAAATAGGCAAAACACTCTGACACTGTTCCTGCCGGCCAGTAAATGCAGCCGATCGGGGCCTGCCGCACAAAGCCGGCACCCATTTTTCGTGATGAGGTAAAGCGATGAAACTCAACGGCAATGCCATCAAGCCTGGCAATGTGATCGAACATAACAGCCGCCTGTGGACAGCAGTGAAAGTGGCGCATGTCAAACCCGGCAAGGGTGGGGCCTTTGCCCAGATTGAGCTTCGTGATATCCGTGACGGGACCAAGCTGAACGAACGCTTCCGCTCGTCCGAGACGGTTGAACGCGTCATTCTGGAAGAATCGGAATGCACCTTTCTCTTTGATGATGGTGATCATCTGGTGTTCATGCATGGCGAGACCTTTGAACAGATCAGCGTGGCCACCGACATGGTGGGCGACCGTGCCGCGTTTTTGCAGGATGGTATGACCGTGACCGTTGCCAGCCATGAGGGCGAGCCGATTTCGATCGATCTGCCGGACACTGTGGTGATGGAAGTCAGCGAAGCGGACGCCGTTGTCAAAGGGCAGACCGCCTCATCCAGCTACAAGCCTGCGGTTCTTGAAAACGGGGTGCGTGTTCTGGTACCCCCGCATATCGAGGCAGGCACACGGATCGTTGTCCGGCCGGAAGATGCCACCTATGTCGAGCGCGCCAAGGACTGATCTGACAACGCAACGACACAGCACCGGATACAGCTGATGTATCTGGCAACACCGGTTCCGTCCCCAGCGGCACTGCAAACAGAAAAGAGACCACCATGGCCAGCCAGTCCGCGCTGATCAACGTAATGCAAAAGGCCTCGATTGCTGCCAGCCGCAGCATGCTCCGTGACTTTGGCGAGGTGGAAAATCTGCAAGTCAGCCGCAAGGGCCCGGCAGATTTTGTCAGCCGTGCCGACATCAATGCCGAGCGTACGATACGGCGTGAACTTTCAAAGGCGCGCCCCGACTGGGGCTTTCAGATGGAAGAAGGCGGCGTGATCGAGGCGGCTGATGCCGACGCTCCTGTCTGGGTTGTCGACCCGCTGGATGGCACCACCAATTTTCTGCATGGCATCCCGCATTTTGCCATCTCTATCGCGGTCATGGAAACCGATGCGCAAGGCCGCAGTTCCATCACTGCCGCTACGGTTTTTGATCCGGTGGAGAACGAGTTCTTCTTTGCTGAAAAGGGCAAGGGCGCCTATCTGAACGGGCGCCGCCTGCGGGTATCCGGCCGGCGCATGATGGCTGATGCGCTGTTTGGCACCGGCATTCCGTTTCTGGGCCGCGGCGATGAACATGATCATGCCGTCTTTTTGAAACAGCTGGGCAATATCATGGCGGTCAGTTCCGGGGTGCGCCGCAACGGCGCTGCTGCGCTTGATCTGGCATGGGTTGCGGCCGGACGCCTTGACGGGTTCTGGGAAAAGGGGCTCAGCCTTTGGGACATTGCAGCCGGTGTATTGCTGATCCGTGAAGCTGGCGGGTTCGTGTCAGATTTCGCCTCGCGCGACAAGGCGCTCGACAGCGGCGATGTGGTTGCCGGCAACCCGGCCATTCATGGTGAATTGATCAAGAAGTTGCGCGTCTGAGCACATGTCTGCGCAGGCAAGCTGCCCACCTGACAGCCACGGCCATATTCCTGCCACTCTTTACAACATACTCGGACCTGCGTGCTGCCACGCCGCGCCACACGCCTGACCGTGCGATTGACCAGGAGTCCCGGCAATGATGACCAACCCGCACCGCTATCTTATCAGGATGCTTGTTTTCTTGTTGGTGGTTTTCACAATCGCCGGCCTTCTTCATGCGCCATTGCTGCGTGCCTTTTTGGGCAATCCGGCACTGAACGGGGTCATTCTCGGCGCATTGGTGATTGGCATTCTTTACAGCATCCGCCAGATCCTGCGTCTGGACCCGGAACGCCGCTGGCTGATGAATGTGCAAAAATCGGGCAAGCTGGATAACCGCCAGGTAAAGCCGGTGCTGCTGGCCACTGTCTATGCGATGCTGGCAGACCAGCGGCAGGAATCACAACTGTCAGCGCTGTCGCTTCGTTCGGTGCTTGACGGTGTTGCTGCCCGCCTTGATGAAGGGCGTGAAATTTCACGCTATATGATTGGACTGCTTGTTTTTCTTGGCCTTCTTGGCACCTTCTGGGGGCTTTTGCAGACCATTGGCGCGGTCGGCGCTGTGGTCGGGTCGATCGATACTGCCAGCACCGATTTTGATGCCATGATGCAACAGCTGAAAGGCGGGTTGGACGCCCCGCTTTCCGGCATGTCGACTGCATTTTCCTCATCCCTGTTCGGGCTGGCCGGATCGCTGATCCTCGGCTTTCTGGATTTGCAGCTTGGGCAGGCGATGGGCCGGTTCTTCAATGAGCTGGAAGACTGGCTCTCGGCCTTTGCCCGCTTCAATGACCGCCCCGGCACTACCGACGCCAATACCGGGGCGCTGGCTGCCGGCATGAGCGAGGAGGCCGCCCGGGCACTGATCCATCTTGGCAATTCCATTGCCGCCGGCGAGGATAACCGGGCCAAGGTGCTGGACCAGCTGACCAATGTGAACATGACGCTTGCTGCCCTGAATGAGGCGCTTGCCGATGACCGCCGCCTGCGTGAACAGCTGGCGCAACTGAATGCCGGCATTGCCCAGCTGTCGGCCGATCTTGCCGAGGACCGCAGCAAATCCAACCTTGCTGTCACAGCCGAGCTGCGCACCTTGGCCGGGGCCATCAACAAGATGGCGGCTGGCAATCGCTCTGCTGCTGCACAACGCCGCCCGAAGGAGAGCTGATCAATGGCGCTGGCACGCCTTGGCGGCGCACGCCGTCCGGATTCCTATACCTGGCCCGGATTTGTTGATGCCCTGGCAACATTGCTGATGGTCATCATCTTTGTTGTGCTTGTCTTTGTGCTGATTCAGGTGAACCTCGCCTACCGCGTTTCGGGGCAGGATGCGACGCTGAATACCATGCGCGAACAGATTGCCAGCCTTGGCGAGATGCTCAATGTCGAGAGGAACCAGAATGCTGACCTGTCTGCCGAACTCGACCGGATCACCAGCCAGCTGCTGAGTGCCGAGGAAAGCCGCGATGATCTGTCAGCGCAACTGGTCACGGTCATGGCGACCCTGCAACAGCGCGAAGATGCCCTTGCCAGCGCAGATGATGCGCTGAAGGACCGCAATTCAGAAATCGCCCGGCTGAATGCCGAGCAGGCCGCCACCAGTTCTGATCTGGCAACAACACGCAAGGAGCTGGAAGCACGTTTGGCAGCCCTGTTGGCCGCCCAGGCCGAACTGCAGCAGAAAGCCGGACGGATCAGCGACCTTGAGGGAGAGACCGCCGCCTCACGCGCCGAAGTGGTGCAGATGGCCAATGCGATGACAGCCCTGCGCCAGCGCCTTGAAGACTTGCAGTCCCTGCTAACCGACAAAGAGGCGCAGGCCGCGCGCGACAAGATCGCCATAGCCAGCCTCGGCAAGTCTTTGAACAATGCGTTGGCCACCCGTGTTCAGGAACTGCAGCGTTTTCGGTCGGAATTTTTCGGACGCCTCAGCGAGGTGCTGGAAGGCCGCGAAGATGTGCAGATTGTAGGCGACAGATTTGTCTTCCAGTCAGAGGTGCTGTTCGCACAAGGCCAAGCCGCCATTGGCCCTGAAGGTCAGACACAGCTTGCCGAACTTGCCGTGGTGCTGAACCAGATCGCAGCCGATATCCCGGCCGACATCAACTGGGTGTTGCAGGTCGAAGGTCACACGGATGATATTCCGGTCCGCGCGGGCCGGTTTACAGATAACTGGGACCTGTCAACCGAACGCGCCCTGGAAGTGGTCCGTTTCCTCGCCGAACGGGGGCTTGATGCCAACCGGCTGGCTGCCGCCGGGTATGGTGAATTCCAGCCGCTTGACCCATCAGGAAACGAAGCGGCGCGTCGACGAAACCGGCGCATTGAAATCAAACTCACACAGCGCATATCCGGCAGCGAATAGAATTTCTCTCGGCATTGTGTTTCTGCGGTCAGGCTCTGGTAAGGT
>NYTO01000092.1 GCA_002683535.1 SAR116 cluster bacterium | reverse complement strand
TCTTCATCAAACGGGGCAAGGTCAGCCATCTCACTCTACCTTTCTGATATGCCGGGTGTCAGAACGGGACCGGGCGGTAACTAGAGCCACAGATTAAGAGGTCTGGCCTCAAAAGGCGACAGAAATGCCTGTGGCTCTGGTTTGCCTGTAGGTGTGCCGGCATCTACATCTGCATTTGTTTGCCGTTTCATGTCATGGCTCGGTCAAATGACAGCCGGTCCCCGGCACATGGCTGGCACATATCCGCCAAATTGCCGGCATAATTGCTAATTCTGTCCGGAAAAGCGATGCCGGGCTTTTATAATCGGCCGGCGCGATGTAGTGTCTCCACAATTCTTGACACCCTGTTTTCCGCAACCCCGTGCCTTTTGAGAGAGATCGATGGTGCCTATTCTGTCCATACGCAATCTTCGTAAATCCTATGGTGACGGTGCCGAGGCGCTGAAGGGCATTTCGCTGGATATCGAGGAAGGCGAGGTGATCGCCCTGCTTGGCCCGAACGGTGCCGGCAAGACGACGTTGATTTCCACAATTTGCGGGCTGGTGCGTCCGACAGGTGGCAGCGTCACGGTCAACGGGTTCGATATCATCGAGGATTACCGCGAGGCGCGGGCGCTGATCGGTCTGGTGCCGCAGGAAATTATGCTCGAGAGCTTTCAGAAGGTGAAAGATGCGTTCCATCACTCGCGCGGCCTTTTCAACAAACCGCGTGATCAGGCCCGCGTCGACAGTCTGCTGAAAAAACTGTCCCTCTGGGACAAGCGTGATTCGCAGAATATGACGCTGTCTGGCGGGATGCGGCGGCGCGTGATGATCGGCAAGGCGCTGAGCCATGAGCCGCGCATCCTGTTTCTTGACGAGCCCACAGCCGGGGTTGATGTCGAATTGCGCAAAGAGATGTGGGACGTCGTCAGCGAACTGAAGAATGACGGTGTCACCATTATCCTGACAACGCATTATATCGAGGAAGCCGAGGCGATTGCCGAACGGGTTGGCGTCATCAATGGCGGTGAGTTGCTGGTTGTGGAAGACAAGGACACATTGATGCGCAAGATGGGATCGAAGACGTTGCGCATTGATCTCCAGGAACCCGTCAAAGCCATTCCAGAGGCGCTGGCAGAATACGAGCTGACGCTGGAGCCGGGTGGCGAGACGTTGCTTTATACATATGATTCCACTGAGCAGAGAACCGGCATCACCCGCCTGCTGGCCGGCGTCAATACCAGTGGATTGCGTATTCGTGATGTCCAGACATCGCAGAGTTCGCTCGAAGATATTTTTGTCAATCTGGTGCGAGACTGAACCGATGAATTTTCACGCAATGAAAGCCATCTATGTCTTCGAAATGGCACGGACATTTCGCACGATCGTACAAAGCATCGTGTCGCCGGTCATTTCGACCTGTCTGTATTTCGTTGTCTTTGGCACCGCCATCGGATCACGAATAGAACAGGTAGACGGCGTGGCCTATGGGTCATTCATCGTGCCGGGCCTGATCATGTTGTCTGTGTTGATGCAAAGCCTGACCAACGCCGCCTTCGGCATCTATTTTCCGAAATTCATGGGTACCATGTATGAGTTGATGTCGGCACCGGTTTCACCGTTTGAGGCCGTCGTAGGCTATGTCGGCGCGGCAGCCACAAAGTCGCTAATGATCGGATTGATCATCCTTGGTACGGCGCATATGTTCGTTCCGATCCAGATTTTGCATCCGGTGTGGATGATTTCGTTCTTGGTTTTGACCTGCGTGTCCTTTGCGATGTTCGGCTTTATTATCGGTATTTGGGCAAAGAATTTCGAACAGCTTAACCTTATACCGATGCTGATTATCACGCCGCTGGTGTTTCTTGGTGGCAGCTTCTATTCGATCGATATGCTGCCGCCGNTCTGGCAGAAGATTTCGCTGTTCAATCCGGTTGTTTATCTTGTGTCNGGGTTCCGCTGGTCCTTCTTCGGNTCTGCCGATGTGGCTGTNGCTGTNAGCCTTGGCGCGGTGGGCGGCTTTNTGCTTGTGTGCCTTACCGTGATCTGGTGGATCTTCAAGACAGGTTATCGCCTGAANGCCTAGCGCACGGNGTTGCGAGCCAGCTTCANACCGGNTCTGCCCCAAGACTGGATACAACAGAAAAAACCCTCACCAGGAGGAAAGGTGAGGGCTTCTCTGCGCTGAAATCGTACTGCCAACGCGGTGCCCCCTGCGGGATCAGCGTTGGCATCACGTAAGCAATACTGACCTTTTATGGAAACAAACACTGCTAAAAATGCATGTTTGATATGCAAAAATTGCATCACATCAATTTGAGACTGTCCATTTTGCGGGCAGCGCCTTGTCAATGACATGCCTGGCATTTGTCAGATCATTCATTCTGGCGCGGGCGGTTGCATCGGCTTCGGACATGCCCTGATCACGCCAGCGCTGGATCAGTCTTGCTTCCAGAATGGCAGGCGGTACATCAAGCCAGATCGCGGCGTCCCACTTTGCGGCCAGATCGCGCCATCCGGTTTCATCAAACAGCAGATAATTGCCTTCGAACAACAATACCGTTGTGCCGGCAGGCACATGACCGCCAGCTGGAACAACGCTGTCCGAATCTCTGTCGAATGTAGGAAATATAGTTCCCGAGCCGCGTTTCAGATCATCGACAAGATGGCTGAATCCGGCACAGTCGAATGTGTCAGGTGCCCCCTTTCGTGCCAGCAGCCCGCGGTCTTGCAGCACGCTGTTGTCCAGATGAAAGCCATCCATCGGGACCACACAGCAGGACGGGCCGATCTGCGTTGCCAGTGCGGCGGAAAATGTGGACTTGCCACTTCCGGGTGGGCCGGCAACCGCAATTGTCAGTATGCTGCCAGCTGCTGAAAGTGACCGGATTTCGGACGCCAGATGCTTAACATCAGTACCAGCGTCACTGATTGGGGGTTGTGTTTCAAATGTCATGCTGCCTGTCTGTGACCCCGCTTTTTTCGACTTTGTCTTCATAATTACCATATAGTCGACTTGCCCTGAATTTTACACGCGTTAATATTAGATACGGACAGACCGGGCATTCGCCCGGCGATAATGGCGCCTGCGCTGGGAACTGTAATGAGTCAAAACAACATCAGGAATATGGATGAATTCGCGGCTCTGTGCGGTATTTCCCGTCCCACAATTTCCAAATATTTCTTTGATCCGAACAGCGTCAGGCAGTCGACCCGCGACCGGATCGAGGCAGCGCTGAAGGAATATGACTACCGCCCGAATATCTATGCGATGAATCAGAACAGGCGGCTGACCAAGAATATCGGCATTGTGGTGCCATATCTTGCCGATCCTTTCTTTGCTGAAATTGCGCGGGTGATTGAACGGCGTTGTATCGATGCGGGCTTCACGCCAACACTGTTTTCATCGCATGGCGACCAGAGCCAGGAGATCGCCATTCTGGATACGCTGCGATCACTGCGGCCGGCCGGTGTCCTGCTTGCGCCATTGGGACGGGCATCTGACAAGGCGCAAATCGAGGAATTTTGCCGCGATGTGCCGACGATTCTTTTTGACAGCAATATTGAGGGCGTGGGGGCCGCCTTTGTTGGCTCAGACAATTTCAGTTTTGTTTCGCAAACCGTTGAATATCTGAGCCGAACAGGCAGTTCGCCCTGTTTTTTTGAGATGCGCAACCCGGCCAATCCTAACGCCAACAAGCGTCGTCATGCCTATCTTGAAATGATGCGCAGGCTGAATCTTGAACCGCATCTGGTCAAGATTGATGGCGCCGGCTGGGGCTTTGAGGAAATTGGCCGTGTGGGCGCATTGAAGGTGCTGAAAGAAGGTCTTTTGCCAACCGATACGGTGTTGTGCAGCAATGACCGGCTGGCGATCGGGTTCCTGTCTGCGTGCCATGAATTGGGGATCAGGGTCGGCCGGGACAAAGATTGCACGATCCGGCTCGCCTCGCATGATGACCACCCCTATTCGCGTTTCACCTGCCCGTCACTGACGACCGCGGCCCATGATTACGAAGCGGTGTCAGATCATGCGGTGGAAACGCTGTTCAGGCTGATCGATGCTGGCGGCAAGTTGGAAACGCGCGAGGAAACATTGTTTGCAGCGCGTCTGATCATGCGCGGATCGGCATAGGCCCAAAGACCCGGCTGCGCGACAGGACTTCCCGAAACCGGCATCCACGCGCAGAACGCATATGTTGAATTCCGGGTCAGGATCGGAAGTCTGCGGTGCGGAAAATACGCGCAACGCGTCCTCTGGTAGATTTCATTTGTTTACGCGCGTCAAAATTATATTGACGCGAGAAAAGAATTCTGTGTTGTATTTTCCTGTATGACATTCAGGAGGAATAAAATGCAACTTACCAAATTTGTCTGCACGGCAACGGCTGCCACGCTTCTTGCGTGCGGTGTTGCCCAGGCCGACACTCTTACCATCGCAACCGTCAATAATGGTGACATGATCCGCATGCAGGGTCTCACCGATGATTTCACCGCAAAGACCGGCCACAAGGTCGAGTGGGTCACGCTTGAAGAAAACGTTCTGCGCCAGCGTGTAACGACCGACATCACCACCAAGGGCGGTGCCTTCGACATTATGACGATCGGTATGTATGAGACACCGATCTGGGGCAAGAATGGCTGGCTGGTGCCGCTTGACGATCTGAGCGCCGAGTACGATGCGGATGACATCCTGCCCGCAATGTCTGGCGGTCTCAGCTATGATGGCACACTGTTCGCAGCGCCGTTCTATGGCGAAAGCTCGATGATCATGTATCGCAAGGACCTGATGGCGAAAGCCGGTCTGGAGATGCCATCTGCACCGTCCTGGTCGTTCATTGCGAAAGCTGCGCGTGAAATGACAGACCGTGACAACGAAATCAACGGTATCTGCCTGCGTGGCAAGGCCGGGTGGGGCGAAGGCGGTGCTTTCATCACTGCCATGTCAAATTCGTTTGGTGCCCGCTGGTTCGACGAAGAGTGGAATGCCCAGTTCGACACACGCGAATGGTCTGACACACTGAACTTCTATGTGAACATGATGAATGATGCGGGTCCTGCCGGGTTTGCAACAAATGGCTTTAACGAGAACCTGTCTCTGTTCCAGCAAGGCAAGTGCGGTATGTGGATCGATGCCACTGTAGCAGCCTCGTTCGTTACCAACCCGAAAGATTCCACCGTTGCTGACAAGGTCGGTTTTGCCCTTGCACCTGACAATGGTATGGGCGTGCGTTCAAACTGGCTGTGGGCTTGGGCTCTGGCAATTCCTGCCGGCACCCAGAAAGAAGCTGCTGCCAAGCAGTTCATCGAGTGGGCCACATCAAACGGCTATATCGAGCTGGTTGCCGCCAATGAAGGCTGGGCAAACGTGCCTCCGGGCGCGCGTACATCGCTGTACGAGAATGCGAACTACAAGGATATTCCGTTCGCCAAGATGACCCTCGATTCAATCCTGTCGGCCGATCCGAACAACTCGACCGTTGATCCGAGCCCATATGTGGGTATCCAGTTTGCGGCCATTCCCGAGTTTGCCGGTATCGCAACCGAGGTCAGCCAGGAATTTTCGGCTGCCTATGCAGGTCAGCAGACAGTTGAAGAGGCATTGGCCAAGGCGCAGGCCCTGACCAACGATGCCATGGAAGCTGCCGGCTATCGCTAGGCTTTGATTATGTGCCGGGGGGCGGTGTGCCGCCCCCCGGATTTACCGCTGGACTTCCAGCACCGCATTTTGCGTATTAATTGATCTGTCCAGTTAACCGCGCACCGGCAATGAAGGACCCGTCTCTGTGGCCACGCAGCATTCCCGATCTATCGCCAGACTGATGATGGCCCCCGCTGTTGTCCTGCTTCTTGGCTGGATGCTGGTGCCGCTGACGATGACGCTGTTCTTTTCTTTCAAGAAATATCTGCCGCTTCGCGGGGGTGATCTGGGCTGGGTCGGATTCGAGAACTATCTGCGCTTTGTCTCTTCAAGTTCCTTCTGGCCTGCCGTTGCCACCACATTGGTGATCGTTGGCGGTGTGCTGGTCATTACAGTCCTGCTGGGCATCGCGCTGGCTCTGCTGCTTGACCAGCCGATTTGGGGCCAGGGCGTTGTCCGCATTCTGGTTATCGCCCCGTTCTTTGTCATGCCAACCGTATCCGGCCTTGTCTGGAAGAACATGTTCATGGACCCGGTAAACGGATTTTTTGCACATATCTGGCGATTGTTCGGCGCTGAACCGGTTCAATGGCTCAGCCATGCATCGATGCCGTCACTGGTGATGATTATCAGCTGGCAATGGTTGCCATTTGCCACGCTGATCTTGCTGACGGCCATCCAGTCCCTTGATTCCGAACAGCTGGAGGCGGCCGAGATGGACGGCGCCCGGCCCATTGGCCGCTTCTGGTTCATCATCCTGCCGCATCTGGCGCGGGCGATTACCGTCGTCATTCTTATTCAGACGATCTTTTTGCTGTCGATTTTTGCCGAGATATTCGTGACCACCGCAGGTGCCTTCGGCACCAAGACCCTGACCTATCTGATCTTCCAGCGTGTGCTGGAAAGCCAGAATGTGGGGCTGGGGTCTGCCGGCGGGGTTTATGCCATCATTCTGGCCAACATCGTGGCGGTATTCCTGCTGCGCATCGTTGGCAAGAACCTGGACGCATAGGCAGGCAGGATCATGGCACGCGAAACCGGCACCAGACAGAAACTGATCACCAGCATCATCGCATGGCTGGTGGCGATCGTGATCTTCTTCCCGATCCTGTGGATCATTGTTCTGTCTTTCAAGTCGGAAGGTGACGCGATCAGCACCCCGCTGGGTGTGCTGACATCCGCCTGGACGCTGGAAAGCTATGCGGTGGTTCAGGAACGCTCGGACTATCTGAAGCATTTCTTCAACTCGGTCACTGTCGCGCTCGGCTCGACGCTGCTTGGCATTCTGGTGGCCGTGCCTGCTGCCTGGTCGATGGCGTTTGTGCCGTCAAAGCGGACGCGCGGCATCCTGATGTGGATGCTGTCGACAAAAATGCTGCCGGCGGTTGGCGTGCTTTATCCGATCTATTTGCTGTTCATCCAGTTTGGCATCCTCGATAGCCGGATCGGACTTGTGATAGTTCTGATGCTGATCAATCTGCCGATCATCGTATGGATGCTGTACACCTATTTTCGGGNAATTCCGGCTGAAATTCTGGAAGCNGCACGGATGGACGGGGCCGGCATGCGGGCTGAACTGCTGTATGTCCTGACACCGATGGCCATCCCNGGCATNGCGTCGACNATGCTGCTGAATGTGATTCTGGCGTGGAACGAGGCATTCTGGACCCTGAACCTGACAGCGGCCAAAGCAGCACCGCTGACAGCTTTCATCGCCAGCTATTCCAGTCCCGAAGGGCTGTTCTACGCAAAACTCAGCGCGGCATCGGTGATGGCTATCGCACCGATCCTTGTCATGGGCTGGTTCAGTCAGAAACAGCTGGTGCGCGGCCTGACATTCGGCGCGGTCAAATAGGAAAACGCAGATGAAACAGATACAGCTCAAACAGGTCTCAAAACGTTTCGGTGATGTCGAGGTGATTCCGCCGCTGGATCTGGAGATCGAGAATGGCGAGTTTGTGGTGTTTGTTGGCCCGTCGGGCTGTGGCAAGTCAACGTTGCTGCGCCTGATTGCCGGTCTTGAAGATGTCACATCGGGCGCTGTCATCATCAATGGTGAAGATGCAACGGGCATTCCGCCGGCGCGCCGCAGCCTTGCGATGGTATTTCAGTCCTATGCGCTGTACCCGCATATGTCGGTGCGCAAGAATATTGCCTTTCCCCTGCGCATGGCCGGGTTCGACAAGGCGGAGCAAAATCGCCGGGTCGAAGATGCGGCACATGTTCTGAACCTGACCGAATATCTTGATCGGCGACCCGGCCAGCTGTCGGGTGGCCAGCGTCAGCGCGTTGCCATCGGCCGGGCCATCGTGCGCGAACCGACTGCCTTTCTGTTTGACGAGCCGCTGTCAAATCTGGATGCGGCACTGCGCGTTGGTATGCGCCTCGAAATCAGCGAACTGCACAAGCGCCTTGCCACGACGATGATCTATGTCACCCACGATCAGGTCGAAGCCATGACCATGGCCGACAAGATTGTTGTTCTGCAGCGCGGGGTGATCGAGCAGATCGGCAGCCCGCTGGAGCTGTATCGCAATCCGCAGAACATTTTTGTGGCCGGCTTTATCGGATCACCAAGAATGAACCTGCTGGAGGGCAGTGTGGCCGCTTCACACAAGGCGCATACCATCGGCATCCGGCCGGAACATATCTCGATCTCAACTGATTCAGGTGACTGGGAAGGTGTTGTCGGGGTTACCGAACATCTTGGCTCTGACACGTTTTTTCATGTGAATTGTCCGGCATTTGCCAATCCGTTGACAGTGCGTGCCGGCAGCGATGTGGATCTGTCCTATGGCAGCAGGATTTTCCTGACGCCCGACAAGGCGCATCTGCATCGTTTTGATGACAAGGGGCTGCGTCTGACATGACCCGTCTTGCTGGGAAATCGGCGCTGATCACAGGCGCGGCGCGGGGTATTGGCTGCCATTTTGCAAAGGCCTATGTGGCTGAAGGCGCGCGTGTAGCCATCGCCGATATCGATTTTGAACGCGCCCAGAATGCGGCGGCAGAGATCGGTGACGGCGCTGTCGCGGTGGCGATGGATGTCACAAGCGAGGCCAGCATAGAGGCGGCGGTTGATGCCACATGCGACGCCTTTGGCGGCATAGATATTCTGGTCAATAATGCAGCTGTCTTCACCGCCGCGCCAATCACCGAGATCACCCGCGCTGACTATGATCAGGTGTTCGCGATCAATGTCGCCGGCACCTTGTTCACCATGCAGGCGGTGGCGCGCCGGATGATCAATGATGGCCGCAAGGGCAAGATTATCAATATGGCCAGCCAGGCAGGTCGGCGTGGCGAGCCGCTTGTTGCCGTGTATTGCGCCACCAAGGCGGCGGTCATCAGCCTTACCCAGTCGGCCGGTTTGAACCTGATCCAGCACGGTATCAATGTGAATGCGATCGCCCCCGGTGTTGTTGACGGTGAACATTGGGACGGTGTGGATGCCTTTTTTGCCAAATATGAAAACAGGCCGAAAGGCCAGAAAAAGCAGGAAGTCGGGGCCGGCGTACCATTCGGGCGTATGGGTACCCCGCAGGACCTGGCCGGAATGGCCGTATTTCTGGCAAGTGCCGAGGCCGATTATATCGTGGCCCAGACCTATAATGTGGATGGCGGACAATGGATGAGCTGACGGAACTTGCCGAAAAGGAAATCAGTGCCACCCCGCTGACTGCTGCAACTCTCGACAGCCTGCCAGCAGGCATGATGCGTCCGCTGTACAACCGGCAGATGATGAGCCCCGGCATCGTGCATATCGGTGTTGGCAATTTTCACCGTGCGCATCTGGCCTGGTATGTCCACCGTCTGATGCAGCAGGGCGGGGCCACAGACTGGGCCATCATTGGTGCAGGCGTGCGTGAAAATGACAGGACAATGCGGGAAAAATTGTTGGCACAGGATTGTCTGACAACCCTGATCGAACTTGATCCCGATGGCAGGCAAGCCACTGAAGTCATCGGACCGATGATCGATTACCTGCCTGTTGAAGAGGATAATCAGTCGCTGGTCGGTGCCATGGCTGACCCGCGAATCCGCATCGTGTCACTGACCATCACTGAAGGCGGCTATTTCCTTGATCCGGAAACAGGCGGGCTGAATATAGCCCATCCCGACATTCAACATGATGCGGAAAACCTTGACCGGCCCCGTACCGCCTTTGGGGCCATGGTGGCCGCGCTTCGTATCAGGCACGGTAATGGCATGCCGCCCTTCACCGGGCTTTGCTGTGACAATCTGCTGGGCAACGGTCAGATATTGCGTCAAAGCGTTGTCGGGCTGGCCAGGCTTGTCGACCCCGACCTTGCAAGCTGGATAGACAGGGAAGGAGCATTTCCCAATTCCATGGTGGACTGCATCGTGCCCGCCACCGGTTCGCATGAACGCGAAGTGGCCAGACGCATCGGGGTGGATGATGCGGTTCCGGTCACGCACGAGAACTTCCGGCAATGGGTTGTTGAAGACAAATTCTGTGCTGGCCGGCCGAATTGGGAACAGGTTGGTGCTGAATTTTCCGATCGTGTAAACGAATATGAGGCGCAGAAAATCCGCATGCTGAACGGGGGGCATCAATTGCTGGCCAATGTTGGCGAGGTCCTGGGCATCAACACGATTTCCGGGGCCATGGCCAATCCGCTGGTCCATGCCTTTTTCCGCAAGGTGCAAATTGAAGAGATCACCCCGCATGTGCCGCATCTGCCGGGGATGCCGGTGACGAACTATCTCGACATGATCGACAGGCGGTTTGCCAACCCGGCCATTGTCGACACCACACGGCGCGTTGCCTTTGATGGTTCGGCGCGCCATGTCGTGTTCATCCTGCCCTCTATTCGTGACGGGCTTGATGCCGGGATGGATGTTGCCGGACTGGCACTTGTCGAGGCGGTCTGGGCCCGCATGTGTGCCGGCACGCGCGAGGATGGCAGCCATATCGAACCGAATGATCCGATGTGGGACATGCTGAAAGACACGGCGATGAATGCGCGCAACACCCCTTTGTGCTGGCTGCAGATGACCCCCATCTATGGCGATCTTGCCGCAAACAGGCGCTTTGCGGATGCGTTCGCGGCATGGCTGGCCAGCCTGTATCGTGATGGTGTTGAGGCGACATTGCGCCATTATGTGGATCAGACACCGCCTGTCTGAGACCGGCCCGCAAGCCGGCTGTGAACAGCTGTGCCACTGTCTGCTGTCTTGCATGAGTGAAATTGGGCTTGGGATTCCGCTGCCTGCATCCTAGTATGACCGGCGTGTGAGG
>NYTO01000091.1 GCA_002683535.1 SAR116 cluster bacterium | reverse complement strand
AATGGCCGATAGCGATATGAGCAGCAAAGAGACCACAACCAAACGCCCGCCTCTGGCATTGATTGGATTGCCGCAGGACAATAATGCCAGCTTTCTGGCCGGGCCCCGGCTGGCACCCCCATTGATCCGTGCCGCCATGATATCCCCGTCAGCCAATATGTTTGCCGAGACAGGTACAGACCTTGGCCCGGACACAGATGCCGGTCCCGGCACGGTCAGACTGTGGCAGGATGCTGGTGATCTGGCGTTGCACGGCCTGTCAGGCAAACCTGCCTTTGACGCTGTTCATGATGGTATTGCTGACCGGCTGGCAGATGGGCAGGCGGTGATCAGTCTTGGTGGCGACCATTCTGTAACCTGGCCGGCGGTAACCGCGCATACCGCATACCATCAGGGGCTGACCATCCTGCATCTGGATGCGCATCCGGATCTTTATGATGACATGGAGGGCAATCCGTTCAGCCACGCTTCACCCTTTGCACGGATCATGGAAAGTGGCAGCGTGGCGCGTCTGATCCAGATGGGCATAAGAACGCTGAACGCGCATCAGCGGACACAGGTGGCAAGATTCGGTGTTGAATGTCACGAGATGAGGCATGCGGCTGATATCAAGAAGATCAGCATCGACGGGCCGGTCTATCTGAGCATTGATCTGGATGTGCTGGACCCGGCATTTGCGCCCGGCGTTTCACATCATGAACCGGGCGGCATGTCGGTGCGTGATGTGCTGCATATCATCCAGAATTTCGGCACGCATTCCGGTGCGCGAATGATTGGTGGCGACCTTGTCGAGTTGAATCCCGAACGCGATGTGAACGGTGTCACGGCGATGGTGGCTGCCAAGATTGTCAAGGAGATGATGGCGCGATGCCTTGCTGACAGCGCTGGCGGCTAGCCTGTTTCAGCGATTGCCACGCAGGGCCGTCCTTCGGAAAACAGCACGGCGCAGGCGCTGCGGGCCTGGGTTTCATCAAGATTGTGAAAGCGGACCCGCCATAGCGGAATATTGCCCCGCGTGACCATGGTCAGACGTGCCGGGACCGCACCAAGCACATCTCGGGCGGCGCGGCGTGCCTGCGCGGCAGCCTTGTGTGCATTTACCCGGCGCGCAAAGCTGCCGACCTGAACGCTCCAGCTTGTTGGCAGGGCTGCAATCTGCCCACCCCCGTCATCTGCCAGTTTGCCGCCGTCAAGATAGGCAGCCTCGCCAGCCAGCGCCACATCAATGCTGGTGCTGCTGGTGGTGCGCGGCGGCGGTGCAACGGGCAGGCTTTTTGGCTCGGCAATTGGTGTTGGCAGTGACTTTGGAATCACACGGATGCGCGGTCCGGCGGACGTAAGCTGCGTCTGGATATCGGCCGGCTTCGCGCGTTTGAAGGATTTATCAAGGATCTGAACCATATGGGCATCACGGGTTCTGCCGGTGCGCCCGCCAAAGACAGCCCCGACGAGTCGCACGCCCCGACGCTCGACAGTGGCAAGCAGATTGAAACCGGAGGCATTGATATAGCCGGTCTTGATCCCGTCAGTGCCCTGGTAGCTGCTGAGCAGTTTGTTGTGGTTGCCGAACCTCTTGCCCTTCCAGCGAAACGACTTTGTGGAAAAGAAACCGAAATATTGCGGAAAGTCGCGCCGGATGGCGATGCCAAGGCGCGCCATGTCGCGTGCTGTTGTTTTCTGCTTGCTGTGCGGCAGGCCGGAGGCATTGCGAAATGTTGTTCGGGTCATGCCAAGGGCGCGCGCCTTGCGTGTCATCCGTTTTGCAAAGTCCCGTTCGGTACCGGACAGATGCTCGGCGACCACGGTGGCAACATCATTTGCAGATTTGGTAATCAGTGCGTAGATGGCGTCCCGCACGGCGACGCTTTGCCCCTGCTGAAGATACAGTTTGGACGGCGAGCGTCCGGCAGCGGTTTTCGAGACGCGCATTCTTGTATCCATGCCGACCCGCCGTGCTTCAAGCTCCTCAAACAGCAGGTACAGCGTCATGATTTTTGTGAGAGATGCAGGGTAGCGCGCCTGNTCNGCGTTTCTGGCGAACAATACCTTGCCGCTATGCTCTTCGATCACGATAGCAGCATATTTGGCGGCCACCGCCGGTGNGGCTTGCATNATTGCAAATCCAAACAGGACAAGCGATGCGATCANGAGACGTATTGAAGACAGCTGACGTACCGGCCAAAGCAGGCGTGCAGGAAAGAAAAGCGGAGTGAAATCCGGAGATGTGTGCCGAAGAGCAGGGACAAACATATTCAATACCGTCCTTGAGCGACGCGGCATCAACCAGCCTCCAGAAGAAAAACAATCGGNCACCGAACTCGTACGCATAATAGAGAGNTTAACATCTCATTCAACCGGCAGAGGGCGCAAAGTGTGGCGCGTTGCCAGTACTAGCAATAAACATGCCCGGGCTGGCAATAAACATGCCTGGAAATCACAAAGAACTCAAAAATCACCCGTTTCCCGTTTGTCCTGTTTGGCATCTCTGTTGCTGGCGAATTGCCGCAGGCAGATATTTTTTGCCTGCCTCCCTTTTTGCACCCAGCCGCAATGCCAATATCTAGCTTGAGCGATGACAATCGTTGTCGCGGTTGCTGCGAAACTGTCGTCGGCAGTGTTGCGTTCAGGGGTTATTTCTTGAACAATATTACGGGTTGAATATTTGGTTTTCATGTGTCTGGGAATAGATGAAGCGCCATGACTGACAAGAAAACAGATGACGGCAATGGCCAGTCGCAGGTTGTTCTCGAAACACGACCGCGCACCAAAAAGCCGTCGATGTACAAGGTCATCATGCTGAATGATGATTACACGCCTATGGAGTTCGTCGTCTATGTGCTGCAGCGTTTCTTCAGCATGTCGGGCGATCAGGCCACCGCCATCATGCTGAATGTGCATCAGCGCGGNGTNGGGGTGTGTGGTGTCTACAGTTATGAGGTGGCTGAGGCCAAGGCCACCCAGGTCATGGATTATGCCCGNCAGAATGAACACCCGTTGCAGTTGCAAATCGAAAAGGACTGATCAGCATGTTATCACGCGAACTCGAAGAAACGCTGCGCCGGGCGATGAGCAACGCTACCGAGCGGAACCATGAATTCGCAACGCTCGAACATTTGCTGCTGGCGCTGACTGAAGACAGTGATGCGCTGGAGGTTTTCTCTGCCTGCAAGGTGGATATTGATGAACTTCGCGCCCGGCTTGTCGATTATATCGAGAGCGAACTTGCCTCAATCGTTGATCCGAACAACAGTGCGGACGTGCAACCGACGGCCAGCTTCCAGCGGGTTATCCAGCGATCGATTATTCATACCCAGTCGTCAGGGCGTGAGGTTGCCACCGGTGCCAACGTGCTTGTCGGTATTTTCTCTGAACGCGAGTCGCATGCGGTCTGGTTCCTGAAGTCACTGAACATGACCCGTCTTGATGCAGTGACATATATCAGCCATGGCGCTGAAAACGGTGGCTCGCGCAGCTCTGAAGAGACGGAAACCACGGAAATTGAGGGCGGCGAAGGGTCTGATCCGCTCAGCCAATATGCTGTTGATCTGATTGCCAAGGCAGCCGCTGGCCGCATTGACCCGCTGATTGGCCGGGACCGCGAAGTTGATCGCACGGTGCAGGTGCTGTGCCGCCGTACCAAAAACAACCCGCTATATGTTGGTGATCCGGGTGTTGGCAAAACGGCCATCGCCGAGGGCCTGGCATTGCGCATTCACAATGGCGATGTACCGGATGTGTTGTCGACCGCTGTGATCTATGCGCTGGATATGGGCCAGCTTCTGGCTGGAACACGCTATCGCGGTGACTTTGAAGAACGGCTGAAAGCAGTGGTGAAGGCGGTTCAGGATGATGACAATGCCATTCTGTTTATCGACGAGATCCACACGGTGATCGGTGCCGGTGCGACATCAGGCGGCGCAATGGACGCGTCGAACCTTTTGAAGCCGGCCTTGCAGGAAGGCACGTTGCGCTGCATCGGGTCCACCACCTACAAGGAATATCGTGGCTATTTCGAGAAGGATCGCGCGCTGGTGCGCCGGTTCCAGAAAATCGATGTGAATGAGCCGACAATCGCCGATACAATCAAGATCCTTGCCGGTTTGAAGCCGCGTTACGAGGCGCACCACAAGGTGCGGTTCACCAGCGCGGCCCTGAAAACGGCGGTGGATCTGTCGGCGCGCTATATCAATGATCGCAAGCTGCCTGACAAGGCGATCGACGTGATTGACGAGGCGGCNGCGGCGCAGAATCTGCTNCCACCATCGCGCCGGAAAGTGACAATCGGCCAGAAAGAGGTGGAAGCCACCGTCGCGACNATGGCCCGCATCCCGCCAAAACATGTCAGCCGCGATGACAAGGCGGCGCTTGCCTCGCTGGAAGGNGACCTGAAACGTCTGGTCTTNGGTCAGGACGCNGCCATCACAGCGTTGTCGTCGGCTATCAAGCTGTCGCGCGCCGGGCTTCGTGAGCCGGAAAAGCCNGTCGGCAACTATCTGTTCTCAGGCCCCACAGGGGTGGGCAAGACCGAGGTTGCACGGCAATTGGCCGAGGCGCTTGGCATCAAGCTGATGCGCTTTGACATGTCAGAATATATGGAGCGGCACACCGTTTCGCGTTTGATTGGTGCGCCTCCCGGCTATGTCGGTTTTGATCAGGGCGGTCTGTTGACCGATGCTGTTGACCAGACACCGCATGCGGTGTTGCTGCTTGACGAGATTGAAAAGGCGCATCCTGACCTGTTCAACATCCTGCTTCAGGTGATGGACCACGGCAAGNTGACCGACAATAATGGCAAGATTGTNGATTTCCGGAATGTCATTCTNATCATGACAACGAATGCCGGTGCACAGGAACTCTCGAAGAAGGCCATCGGCTTTAACCGCGAAAACCGGGACGGTGCAGATGCCGAGGCAATCGAGAAGATGTTCACGCCTGANTTCCGTAACCGGCTGGATGCAATCATTCCGTTTGCGCCGCTTGGCACCGATGTGATCCGTCTTGTTGTCGACAAGTTTGTCATGCAGCTCGATGCACAGCTTGCCGAGCGCAATGTCGAGATTGAGCTTTCTGACGCAGCGCGCAACTGGCTTGCCGAGCGTGGTTATGACCGTAATTATGGTGCCCGCCCGCTTGCCCGTGTTGTTCAGGAACACATCAAGAAGCCGCTTGCCGACATGCTGCTGTTTGGTGAACTGACAGGCGGCGGCCTTGCCCTTGTTGATGTCGAGGATGGCAAGCTGGTGGTCAAGGGCCAGGCGCCCGCACCGCGCGCCCTGCCNGGAAAACGGACAGCGTTGCCAGCCCCCGAAGAAGGGTGACGGCANNCCGGTCTTTTTTGATGTCNGGTGATCCCTGAACCAGGNGGGCGCAGGTCGCGCAGNCATTTTCACTTGTCTGGGATCCGGGTACGGTTCAGCCCTTTTTGAACGGGCTGGCNGCCAGCGTGATGTCGTTCTTCTCTTCATCNATGCCGCGACGCTCGGCCTCAAGGAAGCGTTCAATCGCAGCACGAAAGCCGTCATGCGCCACCCAGTGGGCCGAATAGGTGGTGGATGGCATATAGCCGCGCTGCACCTTGTGAAAACCCTGCGCGCCAGCNTCGACCTGCGATAATCCCTGTTCAATGGCAAACTCGATGGCCTGATAATAGCAGGCCTCAAAATGCAGGCAGGGGATGTCGAGATCAGCCCCCCAATTGCGACCAAACAGGGCATCACTGCCGATGAAATTCAGTGCCCCGCCGATGATTGCCCCGTCATATTCGGCCATCACCAGCAGCATCTTGTCAGCCATATTGGCCCGGAGCTCATGAAACACCTCATGCGTCAGATAGGCGCCACCCCATTTGCGGTCGATTGTCGACATGTAGAAGCGGTAGAAGGCATCGATATGGCTGGCGGTAATGTCATCACCGGTCAGGCGCAGCAGACGAACCCCGGCATCGGCAACGGTGCGCCGTTCCTTGCGAATATTCTTGCGCTTGCGAGATGACAGCGCGTCAAGAAAGTCATCAAAAGTCTGATACCCGTCATTCTGCCAGTGAAACTGCATGGACGAGCGAATCATCCAGCCCTGTGCAGCCAGCGCGGCAGTGTCACTCTCGGGCAGGAAATTGATATGTGCCGACGACAGGTCGAACTTGTTCAGATATTGAACAAGCCCGTCAGCCAGCGCATGCCGCAGCATGGTGGCGCGTTTGGCAGGCGCGTCACCAGTCAGAAAGCGGGGGCCAGTGGCCGGGGTAAACGGCACAGCGGACAGCATCTTTGGATAATAGCTGCCGCCGGCCTTCATGAAGGCGTTTGCCCAGCTGTGATCGAAGATATATTCGCCGTAAGAATGATGTTTGAGGTAATGCGGCATCGCGCCAACAAGACGCCCGCCCGCATCGCGCAGCACAAGATGCATCGGGTCCCAGCCGCTGTCCCCGCCGGTTGCGCCGCCAGCCTCCAGAGCGGCCAGAAACGCATGGCTGACAAACGGGTTTGCACGGCCGGCGACAGCATCCCATTCGGCTGCCGGAACGGTGTCTATTGACGTCGCAAGATCAAGGGTAAGGCTGTCACCATCCATGCATCTGAAATGGCGTAAGCGAACCGGTCCCGCAAGGGGCCGATTCCATTTTTAGGGGGCGGTGCGACAACAAATACAGCCGCTAGCCGTCGATTTCAAAGACACCATCCACCTCGACAATGCATCCCAGCGGCAGCGCATTGGTGCCGACGGCAAACCGGGCATGGCGACCGGCATCGCCAAATGCCTCTACCATCAAGTCTGACGCGCCATTCACAACTGGCGGCTGGCTGTTGAAATCATCTGTCGACGCCACGAACCCGCCCAGCTTCACAACGCGGGTCACGCGGTCAAGATCACCATCGCAGGCCACTTTCAGATTTGCGATCAGGTTGATGGCGCAGATGCGTGCCTGTGCATAGCCATCTTCGACAGTGGCGTTGTCACCAAGTCGTCCGGTCATTGTCAGCTTGCCATCGACAAACGGCACCTGGCCAGAAATGAAGACAAGGTTTCCCGTCTTGACGAAGGGGACATAATTGGCCGCAGGGGCAGGGGCATCGGGAAGGGTGATTCCCATCTCGTTGAGGCGTTGTTCGACGTTGCTCATGTTGTTCACCGGTGTTGCGTGTAGGGGTGGCTGTTTCGTGTGCCTGGTTCGTGTGCCTGGTTGGTGTGGCTGTCTCGTATAGCCGTTCTGGCGGACAGGCTTGCAGACGGTTGCACAGCACTGGTAGCACGGCAAGCAATTTCACCCCATAAAAAAGCCCCGTGCCGAAGCACGGGGCCAGTCTGCAGGGACTCTGCAGGAGAGATCAGCTGCAGCCCGTGGTGCTGCCACAGGTGTTGCATTTCAGGCAGGTGCCGTTGCGAACCAGCGTAAAGTTCTGACACTCTGGACAGGCTTCGCCCTCATAGCCTTGCATGCGTGCCTGTTGAACCCGCTCGGCGATTACCGTATCGCCAGACGGCGTAATGGCATCGGCGGTGACAACGGTTGACGTTTCAGCCATTGGCGCCGGATCGGCGCTGCGCATAACGGGCGCAGCCTCTTCCACGGCTTGTGCGGCGCCGCCGTTCGAATAGACGACAAGGCCCTGCTTGTTGCGGATAAAGCCGCGGCTGGTGACCTTGTTGACCAGTTCTGACTGACCTTCACCGCTACCTGTCGTGGTCACGTCCAGATCGTCCTTGTCGACATGGCCCAGATCATGGCGGTCAAGATACGAGATCGCCAGTTCCCTGAAGGTATAGTCGAGGATCGAAGTGGACATCTTGATCGCGTCATTGCCGGTGACGATACCTTGCGGCTCGAAACGGGTGAAGGTGTAGGCCTCGACGAATTCCTCAAGTGGCACGCCATATTGCAGGCCGATGGACACAGCGATGGCAAAATTGTTCATCAGTGACCGGAAGGCGGCACCTTCCTTGTGCATGTCGATAAACACCTCGCCAATGCGGCCATCTTCATATTCGCCAGTCCGCAGATAGACCTTGTGGCCGCCAACGGTGGCTTTCTGGGTATAGCCCTTGCGGCGCTGTGGCAACTTTTCACGCTCGACATCGCGGACAATCCGCTCAACCACGCGCTCAATGACCTGCGGGGCAGCGGCTGCAACTGGTGTGTTCAGGGCAGCGGCAGTCTCGTCATCTTCTTCCAGATCGTCGATCAGGCCGGATGACAGAGGCTGGCTGAGCTTCGAGCCGTCGCGATACAGCGCATTGGCCTTCAGGCCAAGACGCCATGACTGCATGTAGGCTTCACCACATTCTTCAACCGTGGCGCTGTTTGGCATGTTGATGGTTTTCGAAATCGCACCCGAAATGAACGGCTGCGCCGCTGCCATCATGGTGATGTGGCTGCCAACCGACAGGAAACGCTTGCCGAGGCGACCGCAGACATTGGCGCAGTCAAACACTGGCAGATGTTCATCCTGCATATGCGGGGCACCCTCAAGAGTCATCGAACCGCAAACATGCAGATTGGCAGCTTCAACGGCGTCTTTGTCGAAGCTGAGCGCCTCAAGCATGTTGAAGCTGTAGTCGTTCAGCTGCTCATCAGTGAAGCCGAGGACATCCGTGCAGAAGGCATCGCCAAGGGTAAAGCGGTTGAAGGCAAACTTCACATCAAAGGCGCTTTCCATGGCGGCTTCGACCTTTTCGATCTCGGCGTCACCAAACCCCTTGTCGCGAAGTGCGCTCATCGAGATCGACTGACAGTCCTTCAGGCTGCCGGCACCAACCGCATAGCGGATGATATCGTCAATCTGTGACTGTCCGTAACCAAGGTTCGCCAGTGCTTCGGGCACCACCCGGTTGATGATCTTGAAGTAGCCACCACCGGCCAGCTTCTTGAACTTCACGATGGCAAAATCGGGTTCGATGCCGGTCGTGTCGCAATCCATGACAAGACCGATGGTGCCGGTCGGGGCGATAACAGTGGCCTGCGCATTGCGGTAGCCATGTGCCTCACCCTTTTCGACTGCGCTGTCCCATGCGGCGGCAGCAGCGGCGACCAGAGCCTGATCAGGGCAGGCAGCGACATCAAGCGGCACGGGCAGGATGCTCAGACCCTTGTAACCCTTTGCCTTGCCATGCGCGGCCAGACGATGATTCTTCATCACCCGGATCATGTTCTTGGCGTTCTTGTCATATTGCGGGAACGCACCAACCTCACTGGCAATCTCTGCCGAGGTTGCATAGGAGATGCCGGTCATGATGGCCGAGATCGACCCGCAAATGGCGCGGCCCTCATCACTGTCATAGGAATGACCCTGCGCCATCAGTAGACCACCAATATTGGCAAAGCCCAGGCCAAGCGTGCGGTACTCATAGGAGAGCTGGGCAATTTCCTTGGACGGGAACTGCGCCATCAGAACTGATATTTCCAGCGTCAGCGTCCACAGGCGGCAGGCATGTTCAAATGCCGGAATGTTGAAGCTGCCGTCATCGTGACGGAACTGCATCAGGTTCAGTGATGCCAGATTACATGCGGTATCATCGAGGAACATGTATTCCGAACACGGATTGGAGGCATTGATGCGTCCACCGGCCGGGCAGGTGTGCCAGTCATTGATCGTGGTGTCGTATTGCAGTCCCGGATCAGCGCAGGCCCATGCCGCATAGGCGATCTTTTCCCACAGGTCGGCCGCCTTGATACGCTTGGCAACGCCATTGTCGCGCCGGCTGGTCAATTCCCAGTCACCCTGATCGAGGACAGCCTGCAAATATTCATTGCTGACACGCACCGAGTTGTTGGAATTCTGGCCGGCAACGGTCAGATACGCCTCGGAGTCCCAGTCGGTATCATAGGTCTTGAATTCAATTTCGGTATAGCCCTGACGCGCGAACTGGATCACGCGCTGGACATAGTTTTCCGGGATCATCACGTCACGGGCCCGCATGATGGCCTTTTTGAGGGCCCGGTTCTCACGCGGGTCAAACCGGTCATCACCGTCCAGCCCCTCGGTCAACTGACAGGCGGCCATTACCTCGCCCATATGTTTCTGGGCAAGCTTGGAGCCGGCAACAAGGGCGGCAACTTTCTGTTCCTCGACAACCTTCCAATCGACGTAATTTTCGATATCCGGATGGTCGACATCAACCGTAACCATCTTTGCCGCGCGGCGCGTGGTGCCACCTGACTTGATGGCGCCGGCAGCGCGGTCGCCGATGCGCAGGAAGCTCATCAGGCCAGATGACTTGCCGCCGCCAGACAGGTTTTCACCTTCACCGCGGATACGGCTGAAGTTTGATCCGGTGCCTGATCCGTATTTGAACAGGCGCGCCTCGCGGACCCACAAATCCATGATGCCGCCTTCATTCACCAGGTCGTCATTTACTGACTGGATGAAGCAGGCATGTGGCTGCGGATGTTCATAGGCGCTGGCTGAACGGGTCAGTTCACCTGTTTTGTAATCAACATAGAAATGCCCCTGGCTTGGTCCATCAATGCCATACGCCCAATGCATTCCGGTGTTGAACCACTGCGGTGAATTCGGTGCTGCCATCTGGGCTGCCAGCATGTAGCACATCTCGTCATAATAGGTGCGCGCATCCTCTTCGGTTGAGAAATAGCCACCCTTCCAGCCCCAATAGGTCCATGTGCCGACAAGCCGATTGAATACCTGCTTGGCCGATGTCTCGCCAACAAAGCGATCTTCCTCTGGCAGTTTCGCCAGAGCTTTCTCATCA
>NYTO01000090.1 GCA_002683535.1 SAR116 cluster bacterium | reverse complement strand
CAATGAAACCGGCCAGCACTGCCGCCGAAATGGAACGCTGGAATGTAGCGGACTTGCAGGCCTATATCGACAGGATGCGCGCCGAGATTGCGCGCGTGGAGGCGATCATTGCCGATAAAGGCAGTGTAAATGCGGCGGCAGACGCCCTGTTTCGTGATCCGTCCTGACTGGTTGCTGGCTGATCACCCTTCAGGCGCTATCGGTGCGCGCCAGTTGCGGTAGAGGCACCATCCAGTCCGGCAGTGACAGCATGGCCGGTGCGCCGTCAATCTGAACCGATCCATCACCGGCCTGAAGCCGATGCAGATCGGACAGTTTCATGGCGGCAAGGCAGATGCTGCCCGTGCCGGCATTGCCGGTACCGGTGCTGGCAGTGCTGAGAACGGTGCCAAGCGATTTGCCGTCATCGGTAATCGCTGCCCCGGGTGTGGCGGCGGTATCAGCAAGAATAAAGGGTGCAAGGCGGCGTTTGACCAGCCCGCGATAATGCGTACGCGCCGTCACCTCCTGACCGACATAACATCCCTTTTCAAAATCCACAGCGCCAAGCCGGTCAAGCCCGGCTTCCAGCATCAGCGCGCGTTCGGGGATCAGATCGACCGGCCCTTGCGGTATAGCGGCGGCGATGCGCACCGCATGCCACATATCGAGCGACGCCGGTTCAGCATCGCTGCCTTGTGCATTGGCAGTTGCGTCTGCAGGTGCCAGCAGACGCCAGCCAAGATCGGGGTGCCGACTGTCGCGCAGGGCCCCAACTGGCAGAGTAGCCGGCAGAGTGGCGGGCGGGTTGTCGGGAGGAGTTGTGGTCTCCCAGAGTATCCAGACTGAAAGGCCTGTTTCATGTGCCAGATCAACCGGGCGACGCAGACGATAGCGGCGAAGCCGGGTGAATAATTCTTCTGCCTGTTCCGCATCGCATTCGATCATGAACCCGTCATCGGTGCGGCTGATCAGAAAATCCACAAGGACACGGCCTTGCGGGGTCAGCAGGGCGCTGGCGCGTGCGGTATCACCCGGCAGGGTCTCGACATTGGCTGTGATCAGCGATTGCAGAAAATCGGTGGCATCGGCACCGGACACACGGATCAGGCGGCGCGAATCATCGCGTGCGATAAATCTGGTGTTGCCTGTTACTTCCATCTGGTCTGCAATCCTTGAATGATCTGTGTTTGTAATGCGACCGCCAGTCTGGTCCTTGCCGGTTAATTTCCGCGTGCCGTTTCTGTAACCTCGCCGTCATATCGGGCGATATAAAACCGTCGTTTTGAGGCCCAGATACATCTGTTTTCATCGGGCCAGATTTCGCGATAATCGGGCGTGTCACGAAAGTAGAAGACCTGTTTGCAGAACAGATAGCGCACATGAATGCGGTCTTCCAGCAGGTCCAGCTTGCCGCGATCGGCGGTGGTGATGCTGATCGAAGGACGGTCCCGTCGAAAGCATTGTCCAACCTTGTTGCCCCGGCAGGCAGNCTCGTCAGACGCGGTAATGCGTATATAGGTCAGACGCCCGTCCGAAAAGCGAAACCCTTCATCATCAAACATCGCGCAGCCATCATCTGGCGCGCGCTGGCGTTGGGCAAATTCGCAGGTAAACCATGTGCCGTCCCAGCTTGTATCTGCGCGCCCTGATGCAGGCAGNCCGNCCCATACCGCTGCCACCATCACGGCTGTGATCAATATCCAGANGCAGTCCNTGCNCTGACGGGCAANGTGGTCTGGATGGTTTGTCAAATTGCGCACCTGTATGGTCCTGTTGTTCTCTGGTCCTGTTGTTCTCTGGTCCTGCTGTTCCGGTCTGTGTCTGTCACGCCGCGNCNGCCAGCCGGGCTGCCGGGTCTGCTTTCAGCATCCGCATGGCCGCAATCTGTGCCAGAACTGCCAGTGCGATATTCAGTCCCATCAGCGTTGCCATCCCGAAACCGAGGTCAATCAGCAGCCCCATAAGCATAGGTGACAATGCCGAGGAAAACACGCCCAGCGGCATGAAAATGGCTTTTACCTCACCTAGATAGCGTGTGCCATAGAGTTCTGCCAATGCCGCCGATACTGCCGCATGCGGCATGCCGGACGCCAGACCGAAAAAGACAAAGAATATCAATACGCCGAACGGTCCATCACCCAGCCACAGCGCAAGGCAGGCAAGGGTGATCGGGAACAGCGTATGCGGGGCGACGCGGCGCGCTGAATACCGGTCAACCAGCTGTCCGGCCACCAGCGTGCCAATCACCGCAAAGGCGGCATAGAACACATAATTCGCAGCCCAGGTGGTCAAGNTGACACCGGCGACTTCGGACAGATAAATCTGATGGAACAGCAATCCGGTTATCGAAAAGCCGGGCACCATGGTCAGCCAGATCACACCAATCCAGAACCGCCTGTCACGCAACACCGCGCGGCGTCGCCAATGTGTGATGCCGTCAATGGTGATGATGTCCTCTGGGGTGCTGTCATCAATACCGGCTGAAGCTGCCGCGGCCCGCACGCCCTCCAGACCGCCGCCATCCTGAAAGCGCGTTCGCCGCGTCAGAACGGGCAGGAAGGGCACCAGCCCAACCAGTGGGATCAGCGGCAGCAACAGCCACAGGGTGCGCCAGTCCAGAAAGGCAAGCAGCGCTACGACCGAGGCAGGCCCAACGGATTCAGCCGCCGTCATGCCCATCTGCGCCAGCGACAAGGCGCGCCCGCGCGCCGCCACATAGCGCCGCGCCATCGCGGTTGTGTGGGTATGTGATGTCATGCCCTGTCCGAACAGACGCAGCAGATATAGCCCGAACACTAGTGTGACCACAGAAAATACCTGGCTGAACAGCATCGCAGATGCACACAGACAGCAGATCACGAACAGTGCCAGCCGCTCAACGCGCATGGTGTCCGCCAGCTTGCCAAGCCATACAAGACTGATCGCACTTGCGGTTGTTGCCAGCGCGTAATAGCTGCCAAAGGCACCATGTGACAGATCAAGCTCTGCCCGGATTTCAGCTGAAAACAGCGAGATGAAGAATGTCTGGCCAAGTGACGAGCAGAAGGCCATCGCCATGCCGAACAGTAAAAAGCGCCACTCAACGCGAACAAATTCAGCCGTGCCGACCTGAAGCGGTCCATGTGCGGGGGAGGGGGAATTCATGGGCGCAGTTTTTCACGAGACCGGGGTCAGCACAAGCGCCGGTCGGCTGTTAACCAAAATTTATTTTAACGCATGATAGCGTTGGTCTTTCGCAATTGAAGATTTGGTCAATTTTGCATCTGGCAAGATTTGGATCGCCGGTGGATTCCCAGTGAATTCCCGGTGGATTCCGGATCACCAACTTGATGGACAGGGGGCAGGGACAATGAAGAGAACAGCAGTAAATCCTTGGCAATGGTCATTGAATTTTGGATTCAATCAGGCTGAGATTATAGAAGGGCCGCGCAGGCAACTGGTATGTGCCGGACAGACATCGGTTGATGCAGACGGCAATCCACAGCATGAAGGTGATATGCGTGCACAAGTCTCGCTTGCGCTCGACAATCTTGAGGCAGTCCTGAAGGCGGCAGACATGGGGTTTGCCAACGTGATCCGCCTTGGTGTGTTCGTCACTGACATGGACGAGGCGCTGAAGAACTTTGATCTGCTTGGTGCCTGCTTCGGGCCTGCAGGCGTGGCACCACCGATGACGCTGCTGGGTGTGACCCAGCTGGCGATGCCGCCCTTGATGATCGAGATTGAAGCCACAGCAGCAGACTGAAGCCACCTTTATCTGCGCAATCATCTATGGCGACCATCAGATCCGCAGCACAAGCGCTGGTCTTGAAACATCGCACGCCAATCCATAAATAAAACGCATACAAAACTGCTCCAGCATAAAAAATGTCAAAATATGGTGTTGGCAGGGGCAGGGTGTCGCCAATTCGCGCATACTGGACTGCGGCTTGCATGCCGTTGGTCTGGCGCAAACTGATGGCCGCGCAAAATGTTCATTCCGAGTCCTGTGGCGTGGGAGTGTATTTTGCAGCAAGGTGCAGAGCCGGAGAAGGAGTGGCAAGATGCAGATGGACAAGCTGACGACGCTGGTGCGCAACGCTGTCATGGCGGCGCAGAATGACGCGCTGACCCGCAACCATCAGAAATTGACCGCCATGCATGTGCTGACAGCATTGCTGGCCGATGACAAAGTAACTCTGCGCAGCCTTGTCGGGCGTGCCGGGGGCGATATCGCCGCGCTGCAGGCCGGTTTGGACAAGGCGCTTGCCGCCATTCCCTCGGTGACCGGATCAGGCGCTGACCAGATGCAGCTTGATATGGATCTGGCGCGGGTCATGCAGGCCGCCGAGGCCGAGGCACGCAGCCTGAATGACAGCTTTCTGGCGGTTGATGCGCTGTTAATTGCGATGGTCAAGAGCAAGGGCGAGATCGGCAAGATTCTGTCCGCTGCCGGTCTGGATGCTGGCCGCCTTACGACCGCCGTTACCGAAATGCGAAAGGGCCGAACAGCCGATAGTGATGCCGCTGAGGACAGCTATGAAGCGCTGGCGAAGTTCACATCGGACCTGATCGACGCCGCACGGCGCGGCAAGCTTGACCCGGTGATCGGACGCGAGGCCGAAGTGCGCCGGACCATCCAGATTCTGTCCCGCCGGACCAAGAACAATCCGGTACTGATCGGTCAGCCCGGCGTTGGCAAGACGGCCATTGCCGAAGGTCTGGCGCAGCGGATTGTCAATGGGGATGTGCCGCAGGCACTTGCCAACAAGGCGCTGTTGTCGCTGGATATGGGGGCGCTTGTTGCCGGTGCGAAATATCGCGGTGAGTTCGAGGAACGGCTGAAATCGGTATTGAAAGAGGTGGAGTCACGCGATGGCGAGGTGGTGCTGTTTATCGACGAGATGCATCAGCTTGTCGGTGCCGGCAAGACTGATGGGGCGATGGATGCATCGAACCTGCTGAAACCGGCGCTGGCGCGGGGCGAGCTGCGCTGTATCGGCGCGACAACGCTGGATGAATACCGTCAATATGTGGAAAAGGACGCGGCGTTGACCCGCCGGTTCCAGCCTGTCTTTGTTGATGAGCCAACGGTCGAGGACACTATCTTCGTGTTGCGCGGGCTGAAGGAAAAATACGAACTTCATCACGGTGTGCGGATCACGGATGATGCGTTGATCGCCGCTGCCAGGCTGTCGCAACGTTACATCGCCGAGCGCTTTCTGCCTGACAAGGCGATCGATGTGATGGACGAGGCAGCAAGCCATCTGCGCATCCAGTCGGACAGCAAGCCCGCCGAGCTTGACGCCACCGACCGGGCCATCATCCAGCTGAAGATCGAACAGGCTGCCTTGCAGAAGGAAAATGCCAGGAGTGCCGGCAAGCGGCTGCAAGCCATCGCCGAAGAACTGGCCTCGCTGGAAACAGTGTCGGCGCGGCTGACCGAGGAATGGACCAAGATAAAAACGCAGATGTCGGAGGTGGCACGTCTGCAACAGGATCTGGAGGATGCCCGCCATGCGCTGGAAGTGGCGCAGCGTGAAGGCAGGCTGGAAGCCGCTGCAGAGCTGGCCTATGGCCGGCTGCCAAGTCTGGAGCAGGCGCTTGCGGCCGCCAAGGAGGCCGTTTCCGTATCCGAGCTGGTCGATGAAGAGGTAACGGATTCGCAGATCGCCGCCGTGATCAGCAGCTGGACCGGTATCCCGGTCGACAAGATGCTGGAAGGCGAGCGTGAAAAGCTGCTGGCAATGGAAGCCACCATCGGCAAGCGGCTGATCGGTCAGGACGAGGCGGTGAGCGCAATTGCCAATGCCACCCGCCGGTCACGTGCCGGCCTTTCGGACCCGAACCAGCCCATGGGCAGCTTTTTGATGCTGGGCCCGACCGGCGTTGGCAAGACCGAAATGGCAAAGGCGCTTGCCAGTTTCCTGTTTGACAATGACGGCGCGATGCTGCGCATCGATATGTCGGAATATATGGAAAAGCATGCGGTGGCGCGTCTGATCGGGGCGCCGCCCGGCTATGTCGGTTATGAGGAAGGCGGCACCCTGACTGAGGCTGTGCGCCGGCGTCCGTATCAGGTCGTGCTGTTTGACGAGATCGAGAAGGCGCATCCCGATATTTTCAACATTCTGCTTCAGGTGCTGGATGAAGGCCACCTGACTGATGGTCATGGCCGCCGTGTCGATTTTGCCAATACCATTGTCCTGCTGACCTCGAATATCGGGGCAGACCATCTGCTTGCGCTTGATGATGGTGAGGACAGTGATGCAGCGCATGATGCGGTTATGGCGGATGTGCAATCCACCTTCCGCCCGGAATTTCTGAACCGGCTTGACGAAACCCTGCTGTTTCACCGGCTGGCACCGGCGCATATGGGTGCCATTGTCAGCATCCAGTTTGCCAGACTGCAGGCACGGCTTGCCGATCGCGGAATCAGCTTGCGCTTGCATGATGATGCGGCCGACTGGCTGGCAAGACGCGGTTATGATCCACAGTTCGGCGCACGGCCCCTGCAACGGGTGATTCAGAATACAGTACAGAACCCGCTTGCCGAGGCACTGCTTGAAGGACGGTTCGGCGATGGTGATCTGGTCGAGGTACGCCTTGATCCGGCGCATGACAGCCTGATATTTGGCTTCGCGTCGCCGGATGAAGGCGGCACGGCAAAAGGGGCGCTGACGGACAGTGCCAGTGATGCTGCCGGCCGGGCATAGGGGCATTGCTGTACCGGAACCATCCGGTGCCGCTATCTGGTCACAAAATCCGGCTGATCACAAAATTCAGCCTGCAGAACCTGCCCGCAAAATCTGCCCGCAGAATTTAATGGACAGGCGCTTGGCGGTGTCCCTAGCATAATCTTTGCGGGTGCCAGGCTGGCAGAGGCTCTGCTGCACCAGCTGCATTATACGTCACGGCACCATTGTTGTTTGTGGTGCTGTTTGTGGG
>NYTO01000089.1 GCA_002683535.1 SAR116 cluster bacterium | reverse complement strand
CTGCGCGTGTCTGTCACCGACCGCTGCGATTTCCGCTGTGTCTATTGCATGGCCGAGGAGATGACTTTCCTGCCGAAAGCAGAACTTCTAAGCCTGGAAGAACTGGAAGTGCTATGCCGCCGATTCATGGCCGCTGGCATTCGCAAGATAAGGCTGACTGGCGGCGAACCGCTGGTGCGCCGCAATATCATGCAGCTGATCTCGGCACTTGGTGCCGAGGTGAAAGCCGGCAATCTCGATGAACTGACCGTAACGACGAATGGCAGCCAGCTTGGCAAGATGGCGGATGATCTGTTCGCCGCCGGGGTTCGCCGCGTCAACATATCGCTCGACACCCTGGATGAAGACAGGTTTCGCGCGATTACCCGCTGGGGCGATTTGTCGAAGGTGCTTGCCGGGTTGCGTGCCGCACAGGCGGCCGGCCTGCAGATCAAGATCAATGCTGTTGCGTTGCGCGGCGTGAATGATGTCGAATTGGGTGACATGCTGGCCTGGTGCGGCGAGCAGGGGTTCGATATGACCATTATCGAAGTCATGCCTATGGGCGATATTGGAAGCGAGAACCGGCTGGACCAATATCTGCCGCTGTCCACCGTACGCGCCGATCTGGCCAAACGGTTTACCCTGACCGATATCCCGTTCCGCACCGGTGGTCCGGCGCGCTATGTCAAGATCGAGGAAACAGGACAGAAGCTGGGATTCATCACCCCGCTGACACATAATTTCTGTGAAAGCTGCAATCGTGTGCGTGTGACCTGTACGGGCCAGCTATATATGTGCCTTGGACAGGATGATAATGCCGACCTGCGGCGCGCCCTTCGCGACGGCGGCAGCGACACACTGGACGCAGCCATCGTAGAAGCCATCGGCCGCAAGCCAAAAGGTCATGATTTTATGATTGACCGGCGACATAGCGATCCGGCGGTAAGCCGCCACATGAATGTGACAGGTGGCTGATCACCCGGCTTGATCAAACGGCTGATCAGGCGTTCAATTCTGTTGCATCCAGGCTCACAGGTTCAGCGCACCATGACGGCGCTGTGTAATCGCCATCCACAGCAGCGCCAGTATCACAACACCAACCGGCAAGATGGCCACCTGGCTCATCATCTCCCAGCCATATTGACTGTGCACAGCGCCCGCTGTCAGCGAGGCAATGGCAACAGTTGTAGTTGTCATCAGATCACCAAATCCCTGCACACGCCCGCGTTCGACGGGCTCTGCAACCCGCGCAATCAGCGAACTGCCGCCTATGTAGAGGAAATTCCAGCCAAGCCCCAGCGTGACAAGCGCGAACCAGTACAGCCAGAACCCGTCTGCCGCCAACGCAAGGATGATCGTCGCCAGATAAAACAGAACCCCAGACCACAACACGCGTGCAACACCAAATTTTGCAATCAGGTTGCCGGTAAAGAATGACGGCAGGAACATCGCCACGACATGCCACTGGATGATGGTTGCATTTGCCGACGTGCCAAGCCTGGCAACATTCACCACCTGCAGCGGCGTTGCCGTCATCAGATAGCTCATCAAGGCATAGCCGATGGCAGCGCATACAATTCCGACAATATAGACCGGCATCCGGAAAAAGACCCCGATTGGCCGTCCCGCGGCACCCAGCTGGGGCTTGGGCTTTTCAATCTTCACGCCGGCCAGCGCAAACAGTGAGACCAGCTGGACAACGGCAACTGTGAAAAAACATCCCGCATACATGACGCCAGGCACCAGATCGACCGTATTGCGGGCAATCTCCGGCCCCATAACCGCTGCGGCAAGCCCCCCCGCAAGCACATAGGATATAGCCTTCGCCCGGCTCTTTTCCTCCAGCCCGTCTGCCGCAGCGTATCTGTAATAGGCGGCTATACCCATGGATACGCCCAGCCCCATCGAGGCACAGCAGAATACAGGGAAACTCTGCACAATAATCGCCATGCCCAGCAACAGTGATGACAGGCTGCTGATCAACACACCCGCGATGAAGACTGGACGCCTGCCCAACCGTGCCATCAGCAATGAGGCCGGCAAGGTGACCATCATCACGCTGACAAACTGCAGTGACAGCGGCAAGGTGGCCAGCCACGGCGCAGGGGCAAGAAGATAGCCGACAAGCGCGGTGTTGATAATGTTGACATTCATCGAGGTCATGGAAAGAGCCTGGGCAGCAGCCAGCCTGATGACATTCGATTTTTGTTGTGTGGTCTGCATGATNTTCACTTTGAAAAGGGGACCGGTTATNCAGCTTTGCAGCGTCGACCCCTACCACCGCTTTCAAAGGGCAGCAGATGCAGACGGATTACAGGTCTATCCAGAATCCGTTGACAGCTTCCGACCGAACAATTCAAGCCGGTGATCAACCAGCTCATACCCCATTTCACGGGCAATCTGTTCTTTCAGCGCTTCCAGTTCTGCATGATAGAATTCGATNACTTCNCCGGTTTCAACATCGACCAGATGTTCGTGATGCTCGCCGGCCTCTTCATAGCGCGCGCGCCCNTCGCCAAATTCCAGCCGTTCAATAACGCCGGCTTCTTCCAGAAGCTTGACCGTGCGATAGACGGTGGCGATGGAAATGGTGTTGTCCTGCTGAACGGCGCGCCGATAAAGCTCGTCCACGTCAGGATGATCTTCCGCATCACCTATAACCCCAACTATGACCTGTCTTTGGCTGGTCATGCGGATACCCTTTTCGAGGCATCGCGATAGCAAGTTGTTGGACATGCAAACCCTGATTGTTGCCGGCATTGTCTGCCGGTGATGTGAGTGCCTATAGTCTGCAACGTCCACACGCAAACTTCAAGCTGGCCGTGCGCGATGAATTGAAAACGCATTGATTGACGGGNTCAGCCAACAATGCGCAGGATGCGCGTATGAACGTAATNGCACACAGAATACAGCACCCGGGACGGGGTATGGCATTGCTCAGCTTGGGGATGCTGGTCATTCCGGGCCTTGATGTGTTCGCCAAGCTTCTTGGCCAGACATCTGGCCCGCTGGAGATTGCTTTCTGGCGCTTTTTGATGCAGTCGGTCCTGATGCTGCCTTTTGTTATCATGGCCGGGGCCTGGTCTGTTCCAAAGGGCACGCTGGTTCTGCAGATGGTTCGCGGATTGNTGCTGGCCGCNGCCACCGTCTTTTTCTTTGCNGCCCTGAAACATCTTCCCATGGCGGAAGCCATCGCAATTTTCTTTGCCCAGCCNCTGATTCTGACAGTGCTGTCGGCAGTCCTGCTTGGCGAGCGTCTGCGCATCCGCCGAATCAGCGCTATCCTGGTTGGATTCGCCGGCACCCTGATCATCCTGCAGCCGTCGGTGCTTGTATTTGGCTGGACCGCCGCCCTGCCTCTGATATCGGCGCTCGGCATGGCGCTCTATATGATTATCACCCGCCATCTTGCCGATGAGGTGGATGCAACCCANATGCAGTTTCTGGGCAGTCTGACCTCGACGGTTGTTCTGGCGGTAATGACAGTGGCATTCACATGGGGCGGGCTGGTCGGCGGGGGCATAACATCCCTTTCACTGACGCAGATCAGCTGGGTGATTGGTATGGGGCTTGCTGCCACAATAGGCCATGCGCTGATTGTAATGGCANCCAGGAACGCGCCTGCAAACCTGCTGGCACCCTTCCAGTATGTTGAAATTATAGGGGCCAGCGCCCTTGGATTTCTGGTCTTTGGCGATGTGCCNGCAGACACCACATTTGTCGGCGTTGCCGTCATNATTGCCAGTGGCGTGTACCTGTTTCACCGCGAACGACTGCAANACAAACACACCTCTGAACCCGGCTGACNCAGCATCTGCANCACGCCNGTGAACAATTGCCTATGTCAAGCGTCTATGTCAGGCGCTGTCATCCGGCAATGACGGGCGGGTGCGGTGATAGTGCAATGCCGACAATGGCANGCTGACACCATANGCCCCNGCCAATACAACATAGGTCAGCCAGGGCTGCACAAAGGCACCGGCGATCAATAGTGACCCGGTCGCCAACACCGGCAGCACCGATCCGACCGGAAGCTTGATCCGCTTGCCGGCAAATGTTGGCAGCGCCGATACCGCCAGCCCGCCAATGGTTACAAGCCAGATGCAGACATATTGCGGTTCGCGCGCCCAGCCGATCCCGAATTCCAGATCGACACAGATCGGTACAAGCAGCAGAAACGCTGATGCCGGAGCTGGCACACCGGTGAAATAATCCTTGGAATGGCCGGGCGGGTCGCGCAATTCGGAATCAAACCGCGCCAGTCGCAGCGCAATAGCCACCGCATAGAACATCGTGGCCCACCAGGCAATGCGGCCGGAATCCTGAAGCGCCCACAAATACAGGCACAGGGCCGGCACAACACCAAACACAACAAGATCGCTGAGACTGTCGAGGGCCGCACCAAAGGCAGANGCTGTCTTGAATCGGCGCGCGGTGCGCCCGTCCAGCGCATCAAATACCGCCGCCAGCACAATCAGGCCGATAACGCCCGACCAGCGACCATCCAGCGCAAAGCGCAGGGCTGTCAGGCCGGACACAAGCCCGGCGACAGTCAGCACATTCGGCAGCAGCCAGAAAATGGAAACCGATTGAAAGCGGCGNTGCGGTCCTTGTGCCGACATGATCAGGCAACCCGCTTGTCAGATGTCTCGCGCATGACAGCATCGAGGTCGGCAATCACTGTCTCGCCGGCTATGGTCCGCTGGCCGGGCAATACAGTGACGGGNNTGCTTGCNGGCAGCCACACATCGACACGGCTGCCAAATCTGATAATCCCGAACTGCTGACCAACCAGCAACCTGTCGCCCACACCCGTTTCGAGAAGGATGCGGCGTGCCACCAGACCGGCGATCTGGACGATGCCTATTTTGTGACCGGTATCTGTTTCCATGCAGATATTCTGACGCTCGTTGGCCTCTGCAGCCTTGTCCAGGCTGGCATTCACGAACGCCCCTTTGTGATAGCTGGTCGCTGTCACCATGCCGCTGACCGGTGCGCGGTTCACATGCACATCAAAGACATTCATGAAAATCGCTACGCGGCGCCAGTCACCTGCGGGCAGATCAAGATCCACNGGCGGNTCGGCAGGCCCAATTGACAGCACNCGGCCATCTGCCGNCGCGATGACCAGATTATCCGTAACCGGTGTGGTACGGCGTGGATTGCGAAAGAAATACACGCACCACAGCGACAAAAGCGTGCCAACCACNGCGAAAGGAGACCANAACACNGTAATCAGAATGCTGGCCAACACGAACAGAAAGATAAAGGGCCAGCCAGCGGGATGGATGGGTACAAGCACTTCCTCGGTGATGGCTTTATAGATGTTCATGCGGTCAGGATCGCCATGTCAGTGAATCAAAAAGTTTTGGGATCATGCGATCCCGTAACGGCACAGGTACGAACGGCCAGCTATACACCAACCGAACCCGTCAAGCCTTGTCAGGCGCGACAAACTAGCCGGTTACGCCAAAAAGGTCACCTGAAAATCGATTGTTGCGGGATCATCAGCCTGATCACCAGTCCTGTCACACGGTCAAATTACAGGTGTCAGGGCGGGCTGGGAGCTGTCAGGCAGAGCTGCGCAGAAGGCCGCGGCTCTGCAAGTCCTGCCGCTTTGCGACAAGGGCCCCCTGTTCCAGCGCGCGCGGCGTATCCAGTCCCGGAACAGTGATTTGCAGCATGCCATCAGCCAGATCAGCCGCCTCGCTGGCAGGTGTGTGACCATTCGGCACCGACTCCGGACCCGCATGACCGTTTCCTGAATACCCGTTACCAGCATGACCGTTGCCAGCATGACCGTTGATACCATAGCTGCTGATATCGAACCCTTTGACGGTATGGCCGTTGACGGTATCGCCGTTGGCACCACTGCCATTGGCACACTGACCATTTTTGGCATCATCTGCCAGAATCGGCCCCGCCAGGTCTTTGTCACGCCCGTGCGCAACCGCCACTGCTGGCAAATTGGCTGCAAACAGCGCGAGTCGCTGCTTTCCCGGTTTTTGCAGTTGCAGAAACGGCTGATTGCCTGAAGCGAGTGTCAGGAATTCGTCGACAAGCAAGGCCTGCCAGTGACAGGCTTCAATTTCCCATGGGCGGGTGTGCCAGGGCAGTTGACCAACAATCACAGGCTTTCCGCCCATCCAGCAGACCAGCTCAACCTTCATTTTCTGCCGATCAATCTTTCTGGTCTTTCGGCTGAGAACAAGCCTGCCATTTATCACCTGCGAAATATGCAGCATTTCATGGGCAATCACCTGTCCGGCGTCACGGATTCCAGCCGCCGTTGATACCGTCATCTTGAACGCGGTTGGCGGGCGCGAACCAAAGCCGGACTTCTGAGGCAACAGCATGGCGCGTGAAACAGGCACACGAACCGCCCGGCGTGTCGCATTGATGATTATGTCGAGAGATGCGCGCTGGCGTGGCGTGAACAGCCGTTCCGCAACATATCCGGTCAGCAGGCGCAGGACTTCCGCCTCGCCCGACACCGTGTCGATCACATTCACCTTATACATCGCTACTTTGACCGGCCCGTGAAACTCAAGATCAGATTAATCGAAAATTAGCACAATAAATGATTTGAAGAAATCTTAATAACAAATTGAATTTAAACATTTTTGGATCAAATTTCTGATGTCTTGACCCCATGATTGTCATTCGCCACTGTTAATCTGACTACATATGCCGGGCAGATTGTCTGGCAAAAACCATCTGAACAAACAGGGAAAATACTGTCATGGATAACATGTTCGAGACCGGCCTCGCCCAGCGCAAGGCAACTCT
>NYTO01000088.1 GCA_002683535.1 SAR116 cluster bacterium | reverse complement strand
ATTGCAGAACGGTTCATTGCATTCAGATTTGAGGGGGTGCAGTTCCATTCAATGATGGTGAGAACCCAAATGCACCAGACTTAATCTGATTCTCCAATATTCTAACAACCTCATCACTGTCTATACTGTCCTGTCCAGTGCGCTTCACGTCACATCACATCACATCATCAACTTGCCGGTGCGCACCGCCAAAAACTGTGCTTTGAAAACCCTACAGGCAGGTTGGTTAACAAACCGTATGTTTGAAATCCCGTTATGGTGCAGCTATGTGACTGGCCCAACGCACAACAATCAGAAGCTGGAGGTGCAGATCATGAAGATCAGAGAGCTGATATCTAATGACCGTGCGCAATGGCAGACGCTCTATCGCGGCTATGCGGCGTTCTACAAAGTTGACACCAATGAGGCAAAACTGGACAGGCTGTTCAGCTGGCTGCTGGATCCGTCACATCCATGTGAGGGCCTTGTGGCAGAAGCTGAAGATGGTCAAAAGGCAGAGAGTGGCCTTGTTGGCCTGGCGCATTTTCGGGCAATGCCATCACCCCTGCGCGGTGCCGAGATCGGCTTTCTGGATGATCTGTTTGTCGATCCCGCCTATCGGGGTGGAGGTGCCGGGGACCAGCTGTTACGGCATCTCGACAATATTGCTGCGGCGCGCGTCTGGCCTTTCATGCGATGGATTACGCAGGACAATAATTATCGGGCGCGAGGACTATATGACCGGTTGGCCTTGCGCACTGGTTGGATTACTTATGACATGAACGCTGAAACAACTGGCCGGCCCGATAGATGACTGACAAGCTGCCTGAATTACGCAATTTCTGTCCTGAGGACGCGGACGGGGTTATCGACTTGTGGACCGGCTGTGGGCTTGTCCCGTCATGGAATGACCCTCTGAAGGACATCACGCGCAAGCTGACCGACAGGAATGGCGCATTCTGGGTGGCAGAAGATGCTGATGGCGGCATTATCGCAGCTGTGATGATCGGTTATGACGGGCATCGCGGGTCGATTAACTATCTGGCTGTTGCAGAGTCCTGGCAAGGCAGCGGCCTTGGGGCGCATATCATGGCACGCGCCGAGGCATATCTGGTTGATCTTGGTTGTCCAAAAGTCAGTTTTTGCGTGCGCAAGGACAATACAGCTGTGCTGGCCTTCTATGACAGGTTGGGCTATGCAACTGACGATGTGCATTTTCTTGGCAAACGTCTGATACCGGATGATTGACGCTTATCTCAACCTGTTGATTTTCATTATTCTGATGGTGGGAACGCCCGGACCTGCAAACCTGCTTGTGATGATCGGGGGTGCGCGTCACGGTGTCGGCAAATGCTCCGGTTTCATTTTTGGGCTGATTGGCGGAAAGCTGGTACTGAATATCGGTTGTGGCATCGGTCTGGGCCTGTTTTTGACCGGCCAGCCATTGCTGTTGCAGGTTCTGAAGTTTGTCAGTGCCGGCTATATGATATGGCTGGCAGTCCAGTCATGGAACAGCGTGGGTGGCGGTGATGCGGACCGGCATCAATTCCATTTCAGGCAGGGTGTGATTGTGCACCCACTCAACCCGAAGGCGTGGGTCATGGTGCTGTTGGCATGGACCCAGTTTGCCCCGGAACTGGGAGACGGCATGATACAGCTGTTACTGGTTCCGGTGACCTTTGCGGCTGTACAGCTTGTCTGTCATACGGCGTGGTGCGCAGCGGGGGCTTTCATGCAACGTGCCATTCCCCAGCAGCAGCTGCTGACACGGGCACTGATCCTGCTGACAATCGGAGTCGTTGTCTGGGTCTTGCTGCAATAGTCTTAGTTAGTTGTTATCGCTCAAAAATGTACTTTTGATCACATCTTTTGAAATTGAGCCAAGATATTTGAAGTTCATTGTGAAGGTGAACTGGTCATCGGCCTTGATATCCCGGTCTGCATCGAGGTCGCGGTCATATCCGAAGTCGATTGTCAGGCAGTCCTGAAGGCCGCCCGTCCAGCTGAATGCGGCTGTTGAACTGTCGCGCACTGTTTTGCCGTTCGAAAGGTTCCATACCTGCTTGCCAACCACTTTCCAGCCGCCCCCGAGGCGGTAGCTGAAAGAGGCTGTAAGTTCCTCAAGATCTGAGGAAGCAGAGGAAAAATAGGGCTTTGCAAGCTGCATATGTTCAAGCGAGTAGTCCAGCTTCGATATAGAGCCTGATACAGAGGTTTTTGACTCGTTCAGTTTCAGATCATCAGGGGCAAGCCGTCCTGACCAGGATACTGAAAATGTTTTGAACGGTTTAGCTGACAGCGATGCCACATAGTCTGACAGACTGCTGTTGCTGTTGACTGCCAGACCGGTGGAGGGCTTGCCAGACAGACGCTGGCTGACACCCATGAAACCGGAAACCCGTCCCAGAGCCGAGGTATTGGCCTGCACCGACACACCCATGTCCAAACGACTGCCCGGACGCAAATAATCATAGCCCTGATAGCGGTTCAGAAGAAACAGATTGGCAGGGTCGATGCGGTAATCTGCTGAGTCCCGGTTTGGTATTTTGGCTGTGCGATCCGCGCCACCGATATAGGCAAACTGAATCTGCGGTTCAACGATGGCTGTGCCCCGTTTGGTGAAGACCGCGAACGGATAGCGGACATTGATCGAAGCCATAGGCGTGATCCGTCCCAGATCGTCCGTTTTTGTTGTTGCTGCTGCAGGTTTCTTTTGAACTGAATAATAGCTGCCAATTACACCTGCGCGTGCATCTACCTTTACGGGGCCGTCGCTCAACCGGTCGAGAATTTCCACATTGCCCACCCAGCGTGACATGTCGTGGCCTTCATCATTATCCAGCTGAATGGCACTGATCTCTGTTTTTACGGTCTGGTTGCTGTTGAATCCCGGTTTGACATCTTCATAGAAGACATGCGGCAGGATCGTCGGTTCATGGTCGGCTGCAGTTCCCGATGACAGGCTTTGCGTATCACTGACTTCGACATAATAATATTTGTCAGGCTTGATCCGTTCAGCGACAGCAGAAGACTTCAGCCATGTGTCGCTATTGAACTTATAGCGCCGCATAAAGGTGTCTTGGCTGGACCTGCGCGCACGCATTTTGACGTTCCAATCGTCCCCGATGGTCGTCGTAAAATTACCATCCAGCGCCGCCACGCTTTCGCGGTCCTTTTTAAAGGTGTTCAGCGAACCNGTATAGAGCGCCACATTCAGATCAGAACTATCCCATTTCTGTCGATAGCGTGTCTTTACGGCCAGGCCGCGTCGCTGAAAGCGGTANGGCGTGAACTCTATGTCATTGGTGTCTCCGAGCACCACAAAGTACGGAATTGAAGTNGAAAATCCAAGGTCNNAANTCACCAGAAAAGAAGGTGACANAAATCCGGTGCGCCGCCGTACCGTCCAGTCAGGATGCGCCAGGTAGGGCAGATAGCCGATTGGCACGTTCAGGATATGCATACGGACGTTTGAATGGACTATTGTTTTGGTTTCGGCGATGTGACGTGTGGATGTGGCGCGCAAATCCCAGATTGGCGTTTCACCATTCTCAAAGTCACAGTTGCACGCGCTGAAGCGCGACGAATCAAAAATCGATGTTCCACCAGAAACGATNTCGCCATCATCGGCGGTGAAAAATGAATTNTCAGGGTATCTGGANCGAAGTGTCTCGGCGACAATATGGGTNAACTCGGTATCCAGCGTCATGATGTCGGCACGATGGACAGCGCCATCACTGTCAATGAATTCAACGTTGCCGGTTGCAACAGCCACATCATCTTCACGGTTATAACGCACCTCATCAGCCCGCAAGGTCATTGCAGCTTGCGTCATAACGACGTTGCCAGTTGCCAGCATACTGCCGTCATTCTGGTTGACCTTNACAGCGTCNGCCTCGAAACCGATTTCGGCTTCGGCAAATGCCGGCGTGATCAGCAGAAACAATCCCGAAAGTGCTATCAAAACACCCCTTAGCAAAGTCACCAACTTTCAGCCCCTCATGCAANGTTTCTGGTCTTTACAGCTAGNCTGTTTCGCCTTTCAAGTCCACGATTCTAAGTATCAGACACACCGTTTATTGCGGCNNTTCTGGCGGCAGCCGCATCGGCGGCCATCTGAGTGGCGGTAAAGGGATAGTCATTCCACGCGGNCTGTTGCAGCTGATGACGATAGGTATCATCAGTGATCAGCTGTTGAAGCGATNTGGCAAGCATGTCGGCATCNGGTGCATCAACAATATGTGCGCGGCCCTCTGCAACCTCGGGTATGCCNCCGCGCCGCGTTGTCAGAAGGGCACTGCCAGCAGCCAGTGCCTCCAGCCCGGTCTTTCCCAGTGGCTCCTGCCAGACTGACGGGCAGGCAATAATGGCGGCCTGTTCCTGCAACGCGCGCACGTCGGCTGGCGGCAGGAACCCGGTCATTTGTGCCTGTGGACCCAGCGGCTTCAATGCTGCTGCCACGCTCTGTTCATAGGGGCTCTTGCCGGTTGCCTCAAACCCCTTGGCACCAACAAGACATATGCGCCAGTCGGGGTGTTGTGGCAGAATTTTCGACGCCGCCTCAGCAAGTTCCAACACACCTTTTTCGGCAACCATACGGCCAACAAAAAGGATTATGGGTGTTTTTTTGACCGGCTTTGCAAGCGTGCGGTCGACACCGTTGCGTGCCGTGTGAACCTTGCTGGCAAGGGCACCGTGTGTATCCAGCCCATCCAGAAAGCAGTCCTTGATATAATCGCTGACGCAGATGATTGCTGACATATTGGCCAGCAACGTGGCCCGTGCTGCAGCTGTGTGGCCACCTTTCATGTCGCGCGGATCATTGTGCAGATAGAGAGCAACGCGCAGATCAGGCCTTTTTGCCTTGATATGGGCAGCTACATGACAGCGGCCATGCACCTCAACCAGATCAGGGGCGGCCTGGCTCCGCAGCATATTGAGATAGGCTTCGGCAAATCCGATATTGCCGCCATGCAGCCAGCGCCGCCGTACAGCAAGTGGACAGAAGTCGATATTTTCAAAGGGTGCCTCGACGGCGCTGCCGATTACGCGAAACCTGTCCGAAGTCTGGCTGGCCCGCACAAGGTCTGTCACCACACTGGCAACGGCGCCGGCGTTGGTGGCCGAGAACTTTTCCTTGTGCGGCAACAGCAGATCATACCGCAATCCCCTGTCTTCAGGGCGCGGGGGGGATACAGAGCCGTTGGATTTGCGTATCATGCAATGCAGGCTTTCTTGGTCGGACGGGTTGGCGTCGGGCATCCGCTATTCTATTATGTGGCGGTAGCGAGGCAACAGCTTAGCAGTATCCATATCCATCGGGATATCCCTTCTCATCCCAATTCGGGCTCATTCCAACGCAGAACAAGCCCCCAAGAAAGCAAAGATACCGTGCCAGCCAGCAGAATTCTCGTGATAAAGCATGGTGCGCTTGGTGACATCATTCAGGGCATTGATGCCTATGCCAAGCTGCGCGCCGGTCATCCGGGGGCTCATATTGCCGTGCTGACAACATCGGCATTTGCAAGGCTTTTTGCGGCTATGCCGTGGTTTGACGAGGTGATTATTGATCATCGGGCTGTGGTTGCAAATTTGCGCCAGATGATGCGTATGCGACGCATCATGCGTCAGTCCTGGGATATGGTTGTCGATCTTCAATGCAGCGGGCGTACAGCGCGCTATCACCAATTTCTGACACCGCAAAATCTGCGCTGGTTCGGGAACGCGGCCGGGGCAAGTGACCCCTATCCGGATTTTACCGGAATCAACAATTCCAGCCGTATGGATATGGCTGCTGATCTGGCTGGCGGGGATGCCAGTACCGCTGCTGATCTTGATTGGCTGACCAATGTTGATCTGCCGACCGGTATCGCGCCAGAAGACGTGCAGGATGCGCTGGTACTGGTCCCCGGCTGTTCGCCCGCGAAACCAAGCAA
>NYTO01000087.1 GCA_002683535.1 SAR116 cluster bacterium | reverse complement strand
CCTGCCCCGGGGGTGGTGGTTGCACAGGTCAGCCCCATCAGCCTGCGGCCCTTGTCGGCGCTGGCCAGCGCATCCCGCCCGATGAAATCACCCTTGTCCAGATTGACAAAGTTGCCCAGACCGGCGGCATAGGGCGTCATATCGGTGTCCATATCGGTCAGATTGCCAAGAATGCCAGCCTCGACCCGGCGCATGGTCAGCGCGCGTGTGCTGGATACCNGCATGCCGTGCGGCGTGCCGGCAGCAATCAGATGGTCCCACAGCGCCAGATGATCGGTCGTGGCACCGTCACAGTAGATTTCGAAGCCCAGCTCGTTGGTGAAACCGGTTCGCGATACATAAAGCTGCTGCCCGCCGATATNGAAATATCCTGCCGTGAAATAGCGCATATCACCGTTTACNGNACCNCCCGTTGCATCACTCATGATGGCAATCGAGGCAGGTCCCTGCAGTTGCAGGACGCGTGATTGCGGGTCCGAAATCGTCACATCGAACCCGCCNCTATGTGCCGCNAGCCATGACTCGAACGCGCCATCTGCCTGCACATACCAGAAGTGCGTTTCACCAAGGCGAAACAACACCCCATCCATGAAAATGCCACCTTGCGGTGTGCAGGCAAGTGCGTAATAGCCGCGGCCGATCTTCATTGCCGACACCTTGCGGGTCAGCACCTTGTCAAGAAAGGCAACAGCATCAGGACCGGAAATGTCGATGGGCTTTTCGGGCACATCAAACAGCAATGCCTTGCGCCGCAGGGTCCAGTACCGCTCCATGGCGTCTTCACCGTTGTAAACAGGGAAATATCGGCCGGCATAAACGCCGCGCACCAGATCGGGTCCGTCATAGCGGCTGAGGAATGGTGACTCCTCAAAGCGGCGGGCACTGATGCCGACGGTATTTTGGAGATCGGTATCTTCCTGGAAATTGCCCATCTGTTCTTCAACCCCGCGGCACCTTGGCGGTGCACAGCTTAACAATGCCGCCAAACGGAGCAAGCGCAATAGCGGCCTGACTGCATTTTTAATGTAATTTTTCGAGCGATCCTCATCAGCCATTTTTCTGGCTTTTGGTTTGCGCGCTGAATAGCATATCGGCACAGAAGGGGCGGGGGCTTCCCCGCATGCGGTTTATGCAGGCATTTACAGCGATCACATCACGGCAGGTCTCGGATCTTTATCTGAATATCAGCCATTTTCTTGACCACTTCATCATGCTGGTTTTTGCGAAGGCAGCGTATGATGCCGGCCGACATTTTGGCCTCGGCTATGAAGACATCATGGTTTACGGCGTTGGTGGCTTTGTGCTGTTCGGCAGCATGGCACCTCTGGCCGCCCATCTGGCTGACCGGTTTTCGCGATCGGCATTGATGGTTGTGTTTCATTTTGGGATTGGCCTGGCGGCCATACTGGCGTCGATGACCCAGTCTGTCTGGCAGCTGGCGGCCGCTATCGGGCTGATCGGGGTGTTTGCCGCTATTTATCATCCTGTTGGCATTGCCATGCTGATCCAGAGCAACAGGCGCATCGGGTTTCGCCTTGGCATAAATGGCGTGTTCGGCAATATGGGTGTGGCGGCGGCCCCGCTGGTCATCGGTATCTTGCTGACAATGGGCGACTGGCGCTTGTGCTTTTTGGTCTCTGGCCTGTTTTGTATTTCCTATGGCATTGCCTTTGTCATGGCGCTGGACGGTGATGCGCCGGTGATTGCCAAGGCAACAAAGTCTGCGTCTGCCGGTTTTGCCCCGAACTGGCGGCTGGCGCTGGGTGCGATGCTGCTGTCAACGGCCAGTGGCGGTTTTATCTTTGGTGCGATGACCTTTGTTGTGCCGCGCTATTTTGAAATTTCTCTGCCGGATATTTCCACCTCGGTCGCGGTAACAGGCCTGCTGGCTTCGCTTGTCTATGCATGTGCTTCCTTCAGCCAGATTGGTGTCGGCTGGCTGATTGACCGGGTGCCGCCAAAATGGGTCTTGATGGCGGTTGGCATCGGTCAGGTGATTTTTGTGGCACTGGCGGCGCGCTATACCGACTACGCGCTGTTCTTTGCCATGCTGATTGCCATGTGCTTTGTGTTCGGGCAGATCCCGATCACCGATACCATTCTGTCGCGCTATGTGCCGGACGACTGGCGCGCGCGTATGCTCAGCGTGAAGTTCATGATCAATCTGTCGATCGGCGCATCAGTGCTGCCGATCTGCGGTGTGATCCTGCAAAACGGGTATGCTATGTCCAGCCTGTTCAGCGTGATGAGTGGTCTTGCCTGTCTTGTGGTGCTGGCCGGGGTTCTGCTGCCGGTGCAATCCGAGGCGCATCGCCTTGACAAGGTGCTGGTGAAATAGATCAGTCACAGATGGACATTCGGGACGCCTGATTGCATAGTGCGCGCGCCGCGCAGGCTGTCTTGTGTTCCTGACAATTGAAATGGCAGCAGTTCGAAGGCCNAGGTNCCCTTTATATGACAAGAACGCATGANCTGACCGAAGGGTCTCTGGCGCAGCATTTCAGACGCCTGGCTGTGCCAGCTGCCATCGGCATGGTTTTCACCACACTTTACAATGTCGTGGATGTCTTTTTTGCAGGTCTTCTTGGGACTTCAGAGCAGGCTGGCCTTGCCATCAGCTTTCAGGCCTTTTTCATCTTCATTACATTCGGGTTTGGTCTGTCATCGGCAATGACAGCGCTNGTNGGCAATGCGATTGGNGCAAAACAGGAAGATGAAGCGCGNATTNTGGCAGCNCGCGGCATGGGCTTNGGTGTGATTATCACACTGGTCCTTGGTGTTGCTGCCTGGTTTGTNGGTCCTGAATTNATNAAGCTTGTCTCNAATGAAGGGGCCTACAGNNATGCCGGCACGCGTTATTTTCTNNTGCTGCTGCTGTCTCTGCCGGGTTTCATCATGGCGTTTGCCGTCAATGGCCTGCTGCANTCGCAGGGTGATACGGTTTCGATGCAACGCGGCCAGATTGCTGCCTTCTTTGCCAATATCGTACTGAACCCGTTGCTGGTGTTCGGCATCCCCGGTGTNTGGGACGGGCTGGGCTTTGATGGCATCGCGGTTTCAACGGCGCTCAGCCAGACCGGCATCATGGTTTATGTGATCTGGCGTGTGATGCGCACTGATCTGATGGCTGGCGTGACCGCTGCCTNTTTTCGGCCCGCTGCCGATACCTATAACCAGATCGTCAAACAGATGGTGCCGGTCACCATGACAATGGCCGTGATGATGACGGCCGGTTTTGTTGTGCAGTATTATCTGAAGAGTTTTGGCACCTCGGCGGTGGCCGCCTATGGTGTGGCGTTGCGCGTTGAACAGCTGTTTTTGTTGCCGGTTTTTGGTCTGACCGGCGCATTGCTGCCGATTGCGGCCCAGAATTTTGGTGCTGGCCATCACGCGCGCGTGCGCCAGGCCCTGCTGGATTGCTGGAAGTTCGGCTGGATGTTCATGGCCGTTGCCTGCCCCATCCTGTATTTTGCGGCTCCCTTGTTGATGCGCAGCTTTACCGCTGACCCCGACGTGATTGCCATTGGCGTCAGCTATCTGCGGATCGATGGCTTTATCCTGCCGATCTACATGATGCTGTTTGCCATCAATTCCTTCCTGCAGGCGCTGAAACGCCCGATATGGACGTTCTGGATCGGCGTCTATCGGCAGGCATTTGGCGTTGCATTCTTTTCCTGGATTTATGTGGGCTTGTTCGGATTTGGTGTCATCGGTGTCTGGTTTGGTATCGCGACCAGCGTTGTGTCCGGCTGGCTGATTTCGCTTGTCGTGGCAGAATTTGTGGCGCGCAAATCCATTGGTGGCTTGTGGAAATTGTCGCTTTACCAGAACCTGTCTTCCTGATCACCACGATTATTGTTTGCGTTCTTCTAATTTAGAGATAATCTAAACTAGCAATCTAACATTGCTCTGGGGGGGGTCAATGAAGTTCAGCATACAGCTGTCGGCGGATTATCCAGACAAGGCGTATGGTGGCGACCGGGTTTATGGCGATATGTTGTCACAGGCCACGCTTGCGGACCGGCTGGGTTTTGATTCCGTTACCATCACTGAACATCATTTCATGAACTGCCTGATGATGCCGGCGCCACTGCAATTTGCGGTGAAGATCGCGGCGCATACCGAACAACTGAAAATTCTGACCGCCATCTCGATTCTGCCGATCCGCGATATGCGTATTTTCGCTGGCGAGGTTGTGCTGGCGGATATCTTTACCGAGGGACGGTTGATCCTTGGGGTCGGTCGCGGCAACTTCCGCTACGAAATGGAACGGCTGGGCATCCCGATGGAGGAAACCCGCGCCCGTTTCGATGAATCGCTGGCAGTGCTGCAGGCGCTGCTGGAACGCGAAGAAGTGTCCTGGGATGGCGACTACTACAAATTCGATCCGTTGACGGTCATGCCGCGCCCGATCAATCCGGGCGGCCCGCCGATGATGATGGCTGCTGTCAAGCCGGATGCCATCTATCATTGCGCACGGCAAGGGTATCACGTGCAGACGACCCCGTTGGCCGGCAGCAGATCATTTCTTCAGGAACAGGTGGACGCTTTCAATCGCGGCAAGGAAGAGGCTGGTGATGCCGGTGAAGACCTGACGCTGACACTGTTGCGGGTTGGGTTCATGTGCCATAGCGAGATGGAAAAGCGCGAGCGCATCCAGATGGCCCAGGCCTTTTTGGGGCGCTTCGACAATGTGCATGAAGGCGCTGGCATTGTGGATAATGGCATGGTGCGGGCATTGCCGCGCCGCCAGCCGGTCGACCAGGTTGCCAAGAATGCGCTGATTGGCATGAAGCAGGAAATGATCGATAAACTGTCTGTCTTTGACGAGATGGGGATCGACCGGATCATCCTGAATGTGAATTTCGGCTGTGACCCACATGAAACGCTGGATTCAATCCAGTATTTCGCCGAGGAAGTCATGCCGCATTTCGCGGATGAAAAGGATGGCGATATTCGGAAAATCGTCGCTTGATGCAAGGTGAAGACTTCAAACACAAACCGGAAAGGCGATCGGATTTGTGCAGCCAGAATTAATGCCATCAGGCCAATGGCCCGGCCCTGCTTGGCCGGTTTAGCGGGGTCGGTCGCCCTTGATGGTGACGCGCCGTCCTTTGCGCTCTTCCGGCCAGTAATCCCAGATCGCCCGGTGCATACAGCAGCGATTGTCCCAGAACGCCATATCATTGAGTGTCCAGCGAAAGCGTATCTGGTGATTGATATGCTCGGCCTGTTCAAACAGCATCGTCAGGACAGCATCGCTTTCTGCTGGTGACACCTCGTTGATGCGGGTTGTGAAGGTTCGGTTGACGAACAGCGCCTTGCGTCCGGTATCCGGGTGGGTGCGAACCACAGGGTGCACGGCTGACGGACAGTCGATATCCATGTCTTTGCGTCCGCGGTCAGCATAACGTCCGCGATAGATATGTTCGGATTCATGCGTTGCCGTCAGCCCGTCCAGCAAGCGCCTGACCGGCCCTGACAGGGCGTCATAGGCACCATACATGTCGCTGAACAGGGTATCGCCGCCGCAGGGCGGGGCGATGTGGATCTGCAGCATGGTGCCAAGAGGCGGCTCTTCATCGCAGGACACATCCGAATGCCAGAATTCACCATTGGCGATCTTGGAATGTTTCGTGGCGTGAATTTCAAAAATTTCCGGATGGCCGGCCATGGTCGGGGCGGCCGGGTGTGTATGTAACCCGCCAAACCGCTTGCCGAAAGCGACATGCAGCTCTGGCGGGATTTCTGCCTGTTCCTTGAAGAACAGCACCTGATAGTCAAGAAAGGCCTGCTTTATGTCGTCAAACTGTGCGTCAGATAAAGGCTTTGCCAGATCAACCCCGTAGATTTCCGCGCCCAGATT
>NYTO01000086.1 GCA_002683535.1 SAR116 cluster bacterium | reverse complement strand
GTTTTGCCGCGACATGATAGCGACAGCAATCAACAACAAGTTCTGGAAAGAATGCGTCCAGCACCGCGGCCCCCGCGCGTTCATGCTGGCGATCGGTATCATCTTCCATGAAGGCCGTTCCCTCGGCCAGCGGCATGCCGATAAAGTCACCCGTAAAATGGCCNATGTCATGAAGCAGCGCGGCCGCTATCACGATTTCGTCATGTCCGTCCTGTTGTGCGAAATNGGCNGCTTGCAGCATATGNTCGCCGATCGTTACCGGTTCACCCAGATATTCCTCGGCGCCGCGGCGGTCAAAAATCTCGCGCAGGAAGGGAATGATTGTCTGTTTGGAAAGAGGCTGCACCATTGTCCAATCTCCACTGTACGCGAGGCGTTTGCCAGATCGGGTGGTGCCCACCGAACCAAGGAATCGCAATCGCTTGCAACACCTCCCCNCTGCAGATTTGCCGNCAAACCCGGCAAAGTCTGTTTCGGTTACAGGCGGGCACCGTCTCGTATGCGGGTCAGGAGGCCTTTTCTGCCTCGGCTTCCCCGCTCATAACNTTCTCAAACGTGCCNAAAAACTGCTTTGACAGCTTTTTGGCAGTGCTGAGGATCAGGCGACCTCCCAGNTGGGCAATCTTGCCGCCTGTTTCTGCCTTGGCAGTATAGCGCAAAATCGTCTGGTCACCATCTTCAATCAATTCAACATCAGCCCCGCCCTTGGCAAAGCCGGCAACGCCGCCATCTCCTTCACCGGCAAGACTGAACGCATCAGGAGCCTTGCTGGAGTCGAGTGTGACACGTCCGCCGAAGCGCGCCTTGACCGGGCCCACCTTCAGCGTCACCTTCGCGACAAGCTCGTTTTCACCCTCGCGGTCCAGTTCCTCACAGCCCGGGATGCAGGTTTTGAGCACATCCACATCGTTCAGCGCCTTGTAGACTGCGTCGCGTGGCGCGGGGATGATAATTTCGTCGGTCAATTCCATGGGCATGGTCTCCTTTGANCGCAAGGTATGAACCAAATGCAATCCGTGTTCAACATGGCTTAATCAACCGCAGACCGGCACCGGCAAATAGTCGCAGGCAAACCAACAAAAAAGACTTCAGTCGAGACTGGCTTCCACACGCACAGACTTGTGGCCATTCATCNGAAACCAGCACCAGAATCAAAAGATCGGGGGAATCACAAAGCCGGGCGAATCACAAGATTGCCCATGGCGAGGCAATATGCTGTATAAGNGCGACAAAGTNACAAACTGTGAGCCCGAAGGCCATGACAGATTCCACAAAGCTGTATTTTGAGGATATTGAAACCGGCATGACATTCACGACCGGCAGCATCACCATTGATGCGNCNGAAATACGCAGTTTTGCCCGCAAATTCGACCCGCAGCCCTATCACCTTGATCGCGATGCAGCTGATGCGTCCTTGTTTGGCGGCCTGTGCGCCAGCGGCTGGCATGTTTGCGCACTGATGATGCGCATGCTGTCTGACTGCCTTGATGANGCAGGCTTTGTCATGCTGGGCAACGACAATGTTCCATGGCTGCAATGGCGAACGCCTGTGTTTGAAAATGATATCNTGCGTGCCACCGNGTCGGTTGCTGATTGCGNGGCAGGCGNTCAGGGTGACGAGGACGATCAGGCCGGAGACGTGGCCTGCGATGTGACAGTTCTGAACCAGACAGACAAACCGGTGATGATCCTGAATACCGTTCTGCGGGTGGCGCGGCGCAATGCCGCCACATCAGGCGGAGGGCATTCAGCATGACTGAAGCGCGCTACTTGCGGTCACGCTGGTTTGAAGATATCCCGGTTGGCGAGTTCCATGTGTTCGGCAGCTATACGTTCAGCGAACAGGAAATCATTGATTTCGGCACCCGCTATGCCCCGCAATTCTACCACACCGACCCCGAGGCCGCGCTGGAAAGCCGATATCGCGGNCTGGTGGCGTCAAACTGGCATATTTGTGCCACATGGATGCGCCTGATGGTCGATTATATGGAAAACTATGCGCTGGGCGTGGAAGACGGACGGCGCAACGGGGCCGGTCTCGGCTTTCAAGACTTGCAGGTCTTCGTGCCGGTACGCNCGGGCCATACGCTGATCTATTCGCATGAAATANTAGAAAAGAAAGAAAAAATTGTAAGTGGCAAATGGGGCATCATCCGCAGCCGGAACGAAGCGGTGAACCATCGCGGCGAACTGGTGTTGCGCTTTCACATTGATATTCTGGCAGAACGAAACCCGGCACTGTTGTCATAAGGCCCATAAAATTCCACATAACCACCGGCCTACACATCGCTGCCAGATTGCCTATATCTCCAAAGGCAATATAAATTGTTCCATTACCCGGACCAATTGCCATTGCGCACCGACGGCGCAGTGGCAGGTCGCTAGTGTCAAAAGGCCTTCATCATGCGTACATTCCTGTCCCGTTCACATCTGTCCCATCCCCGCCGTATGGCTGCTACAACCGCAATTTGTATGGCCATGGCTGCCGGATTGCCAGCATCCGCCGATGTGATTACCGCCCATGGTATTTCAACCTTCGGCGAGTTGAAATATAGCGCTGATTTTGAACATCTGGACTATGTGAATCCCGATGCACCAAAAGGCGGCGAAATTTCAATGTGGGGTTTCGGTTCGTTTGATTCGATGCATCCCTACAGCACCAAGGGTCGTGCTGGACAATATTCATCCATCTTCTACGAAAGCCTGCTTGAAGGCAGCTCTGACGAGCCGGATTCAGTCTACGGGCTGGTTGCTGAATCAATGGAATATCCGGAAGATCGCAGTGAGGTGATCTTCAACATGCGGCCAGAAGCACGCTTTTCAGACGGGTCACCCCTGACAGCCGCAGACGTGGTTTTTTCCTATGAAGTTCTGCGCGACAAAGGCCTGCCTTCATTTCGTGCCGTGATTGAAAAGCAGGTTGCAAGTGCCGAGGCACTTGGCCCCCACCGGGTCAAATTCACCTTCAAGGCTGGCGTGCCCACCCGTGACCTGCCACAGACTGTTGGTGGCCTTCCGATCTTCTCAAAAGCCTATTACGAGACATCCGGTGCTGACTTTGAAGAATCGACACTGACCCCGGCAGTCGGTTCCGGGCCCTATGTCCTCGAATCCATCGATGTTGGTCAGCAAATCATCTACAAGCGCAACCCTGACTATTGGGGCAAAGACCTGCCGATCAACAAGGGGCGCCACAATTTTGATACGATACGCGTAGAATATTTTGCCGATTACAATAGCGCCTTTGAAGGTTTCAAGGCCGGCACCTACACGTTCCGCAGCGAGGCTTCGTCAAAAATCTGGGCGACTGGATATGATTTCCCGGCCATCGAAAAAGGATGGGCCGTAAAGGACACGCCGCCTGACGGCACACTGGCCAGCGGTCAGTCCTTCCTGTTCAATTTGCGGCGTGAACGCTTTCAGGATATTCGCGTCCGCAAAGCCATTGGGATGATGTTCAATTTTGAGTGGTCAAACAAGACGCTGTTCTATGGTATCTATGCGCGGATGGAATCTTTCTGGGAAAACAGTTACCTGAAAGCCAGTGGCATGCCACAACCGGGTGAACTGGCATTCTTGGCACCCCTTGCCGACATTCTGCCACCAGGTGTATTGGACAGCCCGGCGGTAACAGCACCCGTGTCATCCGAACGTCAACTTGATCGCAAGAATCTGCGCACAGCATCAGCCTTGCTGGATGAAGCTGGCTGGCCAGTTGGTGATGACGGGATACGCCGCAACGCAGCTGGCGAGACTTTGAAGCTGGAAATCCTGAACGATATCCAGTCCTTTGACAGGGTCATAAACCCGTTTGTCGAGAACCTGCAAAAGCTGGGCATTGATGCTGTGCATACACGGGTCGATAATGCACAAATGACTGAGCGGGAACGAAATTTTGATTTTGATATGGTGACAGGCAACTTCCGGACGTCGCTTACTTCCGGGGCCGGGCTGAAACAGTATTTCGGATCGGAATCTGCAGATATCTCGCTGTTCAACCTTGCAGGTTATCGCAGCGAAGCTGCAGACAGGCTGATCGAAGATGTGATTGCTGCCGGAGACCGCAAGACACTGAATGACGCGACACGTGCCCTTGACCGGGTGTTGCGCGCCGAAGTGTTCTGGGTGCCACAATGGTTCAGAAACACCCACAACATCGCGTATTATGATATGTACCGGTATCCGGACACCCTGCCCCCCTATGCGCTGGGGATTCTTGATTTCTGGTGGTTCGATCAGGACGCCTTTGCGCGCCTGAAGGCCGAAGGCGCATTCTGACCGCAAACGAGGCTTCTGGCGTATGCTGGCATATATTCTGCGCAGACTGGCCCTGATCCTTCCAACCCTGTTTGGGATCATGCTGATCAATTTCGTGCTTGTGCAATTTGTGCCAGGCGGGCCGGTTGAACAGATTCTCGCGCAGCTGGAACGGGACACCGACGTATTTCAGGGCATCGCCGGCGGCGGCGGAGAGATTCGCGAGGCAAGTGAATCCAGCAGTTATGTTGGCAGCCAGGGATTGCCTGAAGATTTTGTTGCTGACCTTGAGCGCCAGTTCGGTTTCGACAAGCCACCGCTGGAACGGTTTGCCACGATGCTGTGGGACTATGCCCGTTTCGATTTTGGCGAAAGCTATTTTCGGTCCATTTCCGTTACCGACCTGATCCTTGAAAAGATGCCTGTCTCGATTTCACTTGGCTTGTGGACGACGCTGCTTGCCTATCTTGTCTCGATCCCGCTCGGCATTCGCAAAGCGGTGCGTGACGGCACATCTTTTGACAGCTGGACATCCAGCCTGATCATCATCGGCTATGCCATCCCCGGATTTCTTTTTGCCATTCTGCTGCTGGTGCTGTTTGCTGGCGGGTCCTATGTGAAAATTTTCCCGCTGCGTGGGCTGACGTCACCAGACTTCGCCGATATGAGCCTGTGGCGGCAGATACTGGACTATTTCTGGCACATTGCCCTGCCTGTCTTGGCATCAACCATTTCGGCCTTTGCCACCTTGACGCTGCTGACCAAAAATTCGTTCCTCGACGAAATCCGCAAGCAATATGTGCTGACCGCAAGGGCCAAGGGGCTGGCCGAAAAGCAGGTCCTGTACGGGCATGTGTTCCGCAATGCCATGTTGATCGTCATCGCCGGGTTCCCAGCGGTCTTCGTATCGGTATTCTTTGGCAGTTCGCTGATCATCGAGACAATTTTCTCACTGGACGGGCTTGGCCGCATGGGCTTTGAGGCCGCGGTCGCGCGTGACTATCCGGTGGTGTTCGGCACATTGTTTATCTTCAGCCTGATCGGTCTGGTGATCGGACTCATATCCGATCTGATGTATGTATGGATCGACCCGCGAATCGATTTTGAATCGAGGCTGTCATGACAGGCGCCTCTTCACACAGGGCTAGTCCGATCAATCGCCGCCGCTGGCGTAATTTCCAGCAGAACCGGCGTGCTGTCTGGTCACTTGTGATCTTTCTGATCTGTTTCGGGGTTTCTCTTTTTGCCGAGCTGATCGCCAATGACCGTCCCATTCTGGTCAAATATCGTGACGGTTTTTACATGCCCGTTTTTCAGTTCTATTCAGAACAGACATTCGGCGGTGACCTGCGCACCGAGGCCATTTATAGCGACATAGAAGTTGAATGCCTGATCGTTACCGGCGGGCTGGTTGACTGCTGGGATACACCCGAGGCCCTGATTGAAGATGCCAGTGATGGTGTCATTGCAGGTCAGGCAATCCAGTCCGGCTGGGTGTTATGGCCGCTGATCCCCTATCATCATTCAACAATTGCCACCCTTGATGTGCCAGCGCCATCGCCGCCTGACAGCGACCACTGGCTTGGCACTGATGATACGGCTCGCGACGTGGCAGCACGTATTCTCTATGGATTCAGGCTGTCTGTGCTGTTTGCTATCATCGTGTCAACACTGGCATCTGTAATTGGCATTCTTGTTGGTGCCATTCAGGGATATCTGGGCGGCCGCACGGATCTGTTTGCCCAGCGCCTGATCGAAATCTGGGGTGCCACACCATCGCTGTATATCATAATCATTGTGTCAGCCATCTGGCGGATGGATTTCTGGCTGCTGGTGTTCTTGATGACGCTGTTCAGCTGGACGGCCCTTGTCGGTGTTGTGCGGGCAGAATTCCTTCGTGCACGAAATTTTGAATATGTGCAGGCGGCCAAGGCCCTTGGCGTTACACCGCTGGTGATCATGTTCCGGCATGTGCTGCCAAACGCCATGGTGGCGACATTGACGATGCTGCCCTTTATCGTCACCGGGGCCATCGGATCACTCGCTGCACTCGATTTTCTGGGGTTCGGGTTGCCATCATCGGCTCCGTCATTGGGAGAATTGACCCTGCAGGCAAAACAGAACTTGCAGGCCCCGTGGCTCGGCCTGACAGCCTTCAGTGTCTTTGCCATCCTGCTGGCGCTGCTGGTTTTCATTTTCGAAGGCATTCGCGATGCCTTTGACCCGCGAAAGACATTTTCATGACCAAGGCGCTGCTTTCCGTAACCGATCTGCAGATCGGGTTTGTGCGCGATGGTGTCACCACGCCGGCGGTGCGCAGGCTGTCACTTGATATTCAACCGGGGGAAACGGTTGCCCTTGTTGGTGAAAGCGGGTCCGGAAAGTCAGTTTCGGCATTGGCCGGCATCCGTCTTCTTGGTGAAAACGCACGGTGCTCAGGCCGCATCTGCTGGAAGGGAGTTGATATTTCCGATGCCGGCGAAGATGTGATGCGTGATATCCGCGGCAATGATATCGGCATGGTCTTTCAAGAGCCGATGACATCACTGAACCCGCTTCACACCATCGAAAAACAGATTGGCGAGTCACTCAGCCTGCATCAGTCACTGGATCGCGGCGCAGTCTTTGAACGCACGATTGCCCTGCTGGAGCGTGTCGGTATTCCGGACCCAGCCACACGAATCAAGGCTTATCCGCACGAACTGTCAGGTGGTCAACGCCAGCGGGTGATGATTGCCATGGCGCTTGCCAACAATCCCGATCTGCTGATTGCCGACGAGCCGACAACCGCGCTGGATGTCACCATCGAGGCACAGATTCTGGATCTGCTGGCAGATTTGCAGCGCGAGACGGGCATGGCGATGCTGTTCATCACGCATGATCTTGGCGTGGTAAGGCAGATCGCTGACCGCGTGCTTGTCATGCAGGATGGCCGCCTTGTGGAAGCCGGGCCCACCGAACAGGTGTTTTCTGCACCGTCTGAGGCCTATACACGCGCGTTGATCGCTGCACGGCCCAACGACATACGCACACCGATGAAGACAACATGTGCGCCCTTGCTGACTGCCAGCGATATAAAAGTGCATTTTCCAATCCGACGGGGATTGTTGCGCCGGACAGCGGACTGGGTGCGTGCGGTGGACGGTGTTGATCTGGCGCTGCACCAGGGCGAAACTTTGGGCATTGTCGGCGAAAGCGGGTCGGGCAAATCAACATTGGCGCGCGCCATCACGCATCTTGTCGGATTTCAGGGCAAGGTGACCTTTGACAGCACGCATGTGAAGGCGACGAGCGCCGGTGCCCTGAAACCCTATCGGCGGCAGGTGCAGATTGTATTTCAGGACCCGTTCGGGTCCCTGTCCCCGCGCCTGTCGGTCGGCGATATCATCGGCGAAGGGCCAGAAGCCCATCAGATGTACGATATACAGACCCGTCAGCAGCGCGTTGCAGCGGTGCTTGAAGAAGTTGGTCTGGATCCAGCCAGCGCCGAGCGATATCCGCATGAATTTTCAGGTGGCCAGCGTCAGCGCATTGCGATCGCGCGCGCACTGATCATGCAGCCGAGAGTGATCCTCTTTGACGAGCCAACCTCGGCCCTGGACATGACTGTCCAGCAGCAGCTTGTCACCCTGTTGCGCGAACTTCAGGAACGGCACGCACTGAGCTATATCTTCATCAGTCATGACATTGCGCTGATCGGATCAATGAGCCACAGGATCATGGTGATGAAGGATGGCAAGGTGGTTGAGGACGGAAGCGCCGTGCAAATCCTGAACACCCCGCGTGAGCCCTATACAGGTGAACTTATTAGCGCGGCGCAACGCAAATCCGGTCAAAAAACGGGATGAAAACCCAGATGACAGACATGACATGACGAACGGAGCATCCCTGACAGCCGCGCGCATCACCGCCGCTGTGGCGCGGCTGTTCCTTGATCATGGCAATGCCTGCATCCGCGAATTTACAGTCAGGACCGGCCGGCGCGCCGATCTGATGGTGCTTGGACCGAAACGTGACATCACAATCATCGAAGTGAAATCATCACGCCAGGACTTTACCAGCGACCAGAAATGGCAGGAATATATCGAATGGGCCGACAGATTCTATTTCGCTGTTGCCGAGGATTTTCCGCGCGACATTCTGCCGGGCCCTGACATTTGCGGCATCATCATTACTGACGGTTTTGATTGCCATATCGTTCAGGAAGCACCGGTATCAAAACTTGCCGGGACACGCCGCACGCATCTGGTGACGCGTCTTGCACATGTGGCGATGCGACGACTTGAATGGGCGGCGCAAGACAATCCTGACAATGCAAAGGCAGATGACAGGGCTGAAGAGTAGCGGCGCGCTATAGCAAGGTTATATCGGCCACGACCCGCTGACCCGCATCTTGCCCCGACAGAAACGCCCCGTGCGCCGTGCCGTAATGCGCCACGCTGGTCGCCTCGCCAGCAAAATATAGCCGGTCATCCACAGGATGCTGCAATACACCGCGTGCATCCGCACCGCCCGGCCTTGCATAGGAGTATGATCCGAGGGTCAGCGGCTCACTATGCCATGCCGTTGTGATCATGCCTTCAATGGCGTTGCGGATATCGCTACCCAAGATGCTGACCAGGCTGTTTTCGGCGTAGGCACGCATAGCCGCCGCACCGGCCTTTTCCAGATGAATGCCAAAACTGGCACCAGCAAAGACAACCGCCTGCGGGGTCTCGCCTGTATAAATATCAACACTGGCAATCTGGTCCGCTGACAGTGCGCCCATATCATGATCCGGCCATGACAGATGCCACCCTTCTGCATCCGGCGGCACAGCACCCGGTGCCAGCGCAACGCCAATCTTGTTCAGGGTTCCGCATGGCAGATGATCAATAGCGGTGGTGACAGTGTCGGGCAGCGCGGGCGTAAACAGAATGTCACCAGCCGCCAGAATGCCCGTTGAAACAGTGATGATTACCCGTTTGGTCCGCAGGTCACCATGATTTGAGGTAACCGTAACGTCCCTGCCCGTCATATTCACCGCGCCAACCCGGCAATTCAGCGTGACCGGTATGTCAGCGCCCCATTTTGCCACCAGGCTGCCCAGTCCGCCCCGCACAGGATAATCCCGGCCAAAACCTGAACGCATATAATCCACAGCCGATTGCTCGGTAACATCCGAGGCGTTCAGCCCGGCCATAAGATGGACATAGAGCGGCGCAATCGGGCTGTCCCAGTTCATCAGGTCCCCGACAGCTGTGTCGCGTGCATTGTCATTTCCCAGCAGCTCCATACGGGCGTCTACGCCGTTGGCGAAGTCCCAATATGCAGCATGATCGGATGCGGGACGTGGTACAGCATCAGCCAACAGGCGCCACTCTTCACTGGCAAACCTGTCACCATTGCCAAGTTCGATACCCAACGCCGCGGCAACAGGTTTCAGCGGGTTGGTGTCGCCTTCATGGAGATAGGAACAGCCAAGATCAAACATGCCGCCGGTCGCATAGGGTTCGCTATAGGCACGGCCGCCTATGCGATGCGATGCCTCAAGGACACGGAAACTGCACCCGGCATCAGCGACAGCCCTTGCAGCGCTGAGGCCGGCGATACCAGCACCGATGATCACCACATCAACATCTGTCATGGCATATCCCTTTCGCCGCATTGACCTTCCGCCATTTGTAGCCGGTTACCACAATATCGGCCCATGGAAGATACGGCAGTGTGCCAATGACCGAAATGACTTTCATTTCCATCCGGGCATGCCCACAGAATATATTGAAAATTGGCGTGCAATGAAAAATGGTCGGAGCGGCGGGATTCGAACCCACGACCCCTTCACCCCCAGTAAAGTGCGCTACCAGGCTGCGCTACGCTCCGACAGCGAAGGTTATACGCTTGCTTTTGTCGGCCGGCAATTCTCTTCTGTCAGCATTGAGTCAATTAAACAGCTTGTCATCAACCACGTGAATGAGCGACTAATAACATACACAGTTATAGAAGATGCTGCGTGCACGAAAAAAACGATATCATCGTCTGGGAACCTGATGAAGTCATCTATCGAGTAGATGATGTGCCCGACTCTGCCTATCTGATTACCGAGGGCACGATCGTGTTGTAT